>CAZNZH010000225.1:0-8208 GCA_964577445.1 uncultured Myxococcales bacterium | reverse complement strand
GACCGACCGCGCCCGCGCGTTCGGCGAGCGCGCAGGCAGCGCCGAGGTGATCGAGTGGGCGCGGCTGGCCAACGACAACCGCCCCACGCTCAAGACCCACGATCGCTTCGGCCACCGCATCGACGAGGTCGAGTTTCACCCGGCCTACCACCAGCTCATGGCGCTCAGCGTCAACCACGGCGTGCACTCGCTGGCGTGGACCGGCCCCGCGGGCCACTCCCACGCGGGCCGCGCGGTGCTTCAGGTCCTGCAACCCCAAGCGGAAGCGGGCACCGGCTGCCCCCTCACCATGACCCACTCGGGCGTGCCGGCCCTGAGACACCAGCCCGAGATCGCCGCCGAGTGGGAGCCGCGCCTGCACACCACCCGCTACGACCAGCGCCTGATCCCGGCCGGCCAGAAGACCGGCGTCATCATGGGCATGGCGATGACCGAGAAGCAGGGCGGCTCCGACGTCCGCACCAACACGACCGAGGCGACGCCGCTCGGACAGGGCGGCCCAGGCCAGGAGTACGAGCTGCTGGGCCACAAGTGGTTCTGCTCAGCGCCCATGTCGGACCTCTTCTTGGTCCTGGCGCAGTCCGCTGGCGGGCTGTCGTGCTTTTTGGTGCCGCGCTTTCAGCCCGACGGCACGCGCAACCCGTTTCTCCTTCAGCGGCTCAAAGATAAGCTCGGGAATCACTCGAACGCGTCGGGCGAGATCGAGTTCCGCGGGACGTGGGCGCGCATGGTCGGGGCCGAGGGGCGCGGCGTGCCGACCATCATCGAGATGGTCAACCACACCCGCCTCGACGTGGCGCTGGCCGCGGGGGGGCTGATGCGCTACGCGTTGCGGCACGCGCTCCACCACACGTCGCACCGCATGGCCTTCGGGCGCCTGCTCATCGACCAGCCGCTGATGCAGAACGTGCTGGCCGACCTGGCGCTCGAGACCGAGGCGGCCACGGCCATGTCCATGCGGGTCGCGCGCGCCTTCGACGAGGGGCAGACCGACCCGGCCCAGCAGGGTTTCGCGCGCATCGCGACGGCCGTGTCCAAGTACTGGCTGTCCAAGCGGGTGGTCGGCGTGGTGGCGGAGGCGCTGGAGTGCCACGGGGGCGCGGGCTACGTCGAAGAGCACCCCATCGCGCGCTGCTTTCGCGAGGCCCCCCTGGGCAGCATCTGGGAGGGCAGCGGCAACGTGGCGTGCCTGGACGTGCTGCGCGCGATGCAGAAAAACCCGGTCAGCGTCGAGGCGTTCTTCGACGAGCTGGCGCTGGCAAAGGGCGGCGATGGGCGGCTGGACGCGCACGTCGCGAAGTTGGGCGAGGAGCTGCGGTCCCCGAAGGATGTCGAGCGCAACGCGCGGCGGCTGGTCGAGGGGATGGCGTTGGCCCTTCAGGCGTCGCTGCTGGTGCGGCACGCGCCGGGCTTCGTCGCGGACGCGTTCTGCGGGTCGCGGCTGGGCGGGGACTGGGGGCGCGAGTACGGCTCCCTGGCCGCCGGGGCGGAGCTGGGCGCGATCGTGCGGCGCGGGCGCGGCGAATCGGCGGGCGCTGGGGCCTGAGCGCCGGACCGGCGGGGCGGGCCGCGAGGCCCCCCGATTCGCCATATGTTATCGAACGAATCGGAGGTTGGAGATGACACAGCTCGCCGGGAAGACGGCGCTCATCACCGGCGGCGCCAGCGGTATCGGCAGGCTGATGGCGCTGGAGCTGGCCCGCCGGGGCGCGCGGCTGGTCATCTGGGACCTCAACCCCACCGGCCTGGAGGCCATCGTCAGCGAGCTGGACGGTGCCACCGGCCGCCCCTCGGCGGGCATGGTGTGCGACGTGTCGGACCGGCACGCCATCTACGCCGCCGCCGAGCAGGTCGGCAAGGTCGACATCCTGGTCAACAACGCCGGGGTCGTCAGCGGGCGGCCCTTCTTGGAGCTGCCCGACGAGGCCATCGAGCGCACGTTTCAGGTCAACACCCTCGCACTCTTCTGGACGGCGAAGGCCTTTTTGCCCGCCATGATCGCCCGCAACAGCGGGCATGTGGTGACCATCGCGTCGGCCTCAGGGCTGGTCGGCGTCCCGCGGCTGGTGGACTACGCGTCCAGCAAGCACGCGGCCGTCGGCTTTGACGAGTCGCTGCGGATGGAGCTGCGCGAGACGGCGCCGGGCGTCAAGACCACCGTGGTGTGCCCGTTTTTCATCGACACCGGCATGTTCGCGGGCGTGACGACGCGCTTTCCGGCGCTGCTGCCGATACTCTCGCCCGGGCCGGCGGCGCGCCGCGTCGTGGACGCCATCGAGGCCGACGAAGAACGCCTGATGCTGCCGCCCTCCATCGGGTTGGTGCCGCTGTTTCGCGCGCTGCCGACGGCGCTCTTCGACCGCGGGGCGAAGTGGCTTGGCGTGACCGCGTCCATGGACGACTTCCACGGCCGGAGCATTGTCCACGGCGCGGGCCAGGTCGCGGCGCCGCCCGCCGCCAAGCCGCCGCCCGCGCGAGCCAAGGCGAGGTCGAAGGGCTGAGGCCCCCCGACCCGGCACCACGCGTCAGACCATCAGATGCCCGGGCATCGCGATGTTGTCGCCGCCGATCACCGGCCCCACCGGGACGTAGGGCGGCGCGAAGGTCGGGATCGGCCCCTTGCCAAAGACCAGCATGATCTGCTGCGCGGGCAACCACATCAAGAACGCCAGGGCGAGCGCTGTGGCGATGGACTCCGACAGCGCCACGAACTGATCATCGGGGTCGTCGAGGCTGAAGGCGTCCTGCATCGCGCTGGCCAACTGGCTGGGCACGACGATGCTGGCCATCATCGGCGAGGGGCAGACGATGAGCGGCATGGGGACGTTGGGCATGGGCGGCGCCATCGGGCCGGGAAACGCCGCGAAGGCCGGATACCACGGCAGCCCGGGCACCATGACCTTGCTCTGCCAGTCCTTGAAGCACTTGGAGATGCCCTTGGCGCACGCGTCGCGCCACGCCTTCATGTTCTTCTGGGTGAAGGTCGCCGTGCTCGGGGCGTTCTTGATGTTGGACTCGAGCTCCGGCCCGTCCAAGCAGCCCGGCGCGCCGATGGCGCACACGGCCATCACCTTGAGATCCTTGAACTTCGCCTGGAGCCGCCAGAGGTCGTGGGAGAACTTCACGGCGTCGAGGATCGCGTGGGCGAAGTCCTTGAACTGCTTGCCTATTTCCTTGGCCGAGTCGACGTGCTTCTTGTTGGTCGACGCGCACCAGAAGTAGCAGAGCGGCTCTGGGGGGACGGCCAGCTCGGAGACGTCGAAGCCGTGGGGGTACTGCTTTCCGGGATCTCCGGTCGGCTGCTTCCAGTTGACCGGGAGCTTCTTCATCTTCGAGACGAACATCAGGTCGCAGAGAATCGGGATGATGTTCAAGCTGGGCACGGGAGGCCTCCTGTTGCTGGGGACGAGCGCGAGCTCCGACCCCTCGATGCGCGACCCCTCGAGACCGCTTCAGGCTAAGAGTCGGCGCCGGTCTCGTCAATGCTCGCGTACGCCAGATCGCCCGGGCGCGGCCAGCGGGCGTATGGGTTGTCGAGGTGCAGGCAGAGGAGCAGCTCCTCGCTGAGCGCGGCCTGGAGGGCGGTGGGGGACACGCGCCCGTCGGCCAGCAGCTCCTGCACGGTCGGAGCCTGGAGCGCGCGGGCGTGGAGGCGCAGGCGGGGCTCGGTCGCCGCGAGGACCACGGGGCGTTCGCGGCCGGGCCCCGCGAAGACCGTGTGGGCGGCGGTGGTGTAGCGCGGGTCGAAGGCGCCGCGGGAGCGGGTGGCGGGGGCGGCCGCGAGGGTCTCTTCGAGCCAGGCGAGGTCGAAGGGAGCGGGCAGCTCGGTGAGGTACGGGTTGCGCAGGATGCGCCAGCTCGCGGCCTCGGCGTCTGGCGGCAGCGTCTGGCTGGCGAGCCGGTAGTACCAGCGCTGGCCGAGGTCGCGAGACGGGTCGAGGCCCTCCCAGGCTTGGGCCAGGACCACCACATAGCCGGCATAGGCGCTGGGCATGCCCTCGATGAGGCCGGCGTCGGCCGCCCCCATGGTCGCGTCGAAGAGCTCCGAGATGAAGGCCGGGCCTCGCGGGGCGGCGAGGACGCGGTCGACGCCGCAGACCAGCTCCCGCGCCATGACGCCGACGGACGGGTGGATGGCGAAGCCGCGGCGGGCGACGGCGGCGCGGCGGGCGGCGAGCGCGGCGGCGGGTTCGGACGCGGGCGTGGCGGTCGGAGCGTAGCCCAGCGCAAAGATCGCGTCGGACAGCGAGTCCGCGCCTGCGCTCTTGGAGGCGGCGGGGCGCGCGTCGGCGTCGTGAAGGTCGGCGGCGACGGCGGCGAGCGCGGTCGCGAGCACCGACTCGGCCGCGTCGGCGTCGACGCCGCTCGCCAGTCGGCCAAGCCCGTCGGCGACGGCGCGCAGACCGCGGGCGAAGTCGAGGCTGCCGCCCTCCTCCGCGTTCAGGGCCGCCCCGTGGCACAGGCGCGCGCCCAGGTCTTGAAGCACCGTCATGGCGCGCGCGCCGGGCGGCGCTGAGGACGTCGACTCCCCAGGCGTCATCAGGGCGTTCAGGGCCGCAGCACAGCGCCGCTCGAAGCCCGCCGGGCTGGTCGCGTAGTCCAGGTCCGGCCTCAGGCAATGCTCGACGTAGCGCGCCATGGACGCCGACGTCAGCCGCCGGTGGTGCACGCGGGCGTACTCGCACGCCTCGCCCGCGCCGAGATACTGGGCCGGCGGGACCAGGAGCTGCCCGCCGTAGATCCCGTGGCGAAAGCTCGCGACCTCGAAGGCCAGGACCTGGGTCGCGTTTTCCGCGATGAGCGATCCGTCGCCGCCCCCGATTCGCTCTGCCCGGATCTCGGGCTCTGCAGCCTCGGCCTCGAGCTTGGCGCAGGCTGCGCAGTCCGGCGTCGAGTCGCCCGAGCGGATGGTGTGCTGGGGACAGTAGGCGCGCCCCAGCTCGCCCAGCCAGTACCAGTGCAGCGCGGCGACCATCTCGCCCAGGCGCGCCATGTGCATCAGCTCCCACTCGGTGAGCCCGGGCCACCAGCCGAAGCCCACGAGCGCGTGGACGAGGCCGTGGCTCCACCAGCGGGGCGAGGCGCTGATCTCCCAGTCGGCGACGGGGCAGTCCTGGGCGAAGGGCCACAGCGCGTGGGCGTCCAGGCGCTCGGGCGCGCGTCGCGGCTCGTAGACGGAGGCGGGGATGTCGCGGTGGCGCCAGCTCGCCGGTGCCGCGAGGAAGGCGCGCTCTTGCCGGTTGAAGGCGAAGATGCCGCGCTCGCGGGCGACGAGGCCGGCCTGGTACTGAAAGGGCGTCACCATCAGGCCGGGGCAGGCGAACCCGTGCCAGGCGGCGAGCTCGCCCTCGGCCGCGGGGTCGCGGCTGGCGTCGATGGCGAGCGCGGCGGCCTGGATGTGCGAGGCGGTGAGCGCGTCGGCGAAGGCCTGGAGCGTGTGGGTCGGCAGCGTGGGGGGCGCGGCGGGCTCAGGCGGCGGGGCGGTCATGGGGCTCTCCGGTGGGCGCAGCGCCCATGCGCGAGAGGGTCGCATGGTTGTGGCGTGCCTTGAAGCGGACGCAGCGCGCGATGAGGTCGCGGACCTCGAGGCTGTAGCGAAAGAAGTCGAGGGCGAGGGTGGGGTCAACCTCCTGGGCACGCGCCATCTGGAGGGGGTCGAGGCCGTCGGGTTCGAGAGGGACGCGGGCGAGATCGAGCCACCACTGACGAAATCCGTAGTGATCTGCCCACTGTTCGTAGATGGCCGTCCCCGGGAAGGGCACCAGGACGCCGCGGGTGTTGAAGAAGTCCGTCGACGGCGCGAGGTCCTCCATCAGCGCCAGGGTGGTGCCCAGCTCGGCCAGGCCCTCGTTTGGAAAGCCGAACATGAAGTTCACGATGGTGGTCATGCCGGCGGCCTTGGCCGACCGCACCGCAGCGACGACGTGCTCGGGCCTCTGGCCTTTCTGCATCAGCCTAAGCGTGGTGGGGTCGCCGCTCTCGATGCCAAAGTTCACCGCAACGCAACCGGCGGCGCGCATCATCTCGAGATCGTGTGGCTTCACCATGTTTCCCGGCGTGATGCAGGTCCAGGTGATGTCGCGCAGCGCGGGCTCGCGGACGATGGCGGCGCAGAGCTCGCGCAGGCGGGGCCGGAGCGCCGTGAAGGCGTCGTCCCAAAACGGGAAGCTGCGGATGCCGTGGTGGGTGCGCAGGGCGACCATCTCGCTGACGACGTCGGCGGCGGAGCGGTAGCGGTAGGCGCGGCCGGTGACGTAGTTCGCGCAGAAGGTGCAGCGTGCGGGGCAGCCGCGGCTGGTCATGAGGCCGCCGGGGATGACCGCGCGGCCGTCGCGGCCGTACCAGGCCATGTCGTAGGCGGCGTACCCTTCGTGGGGGCGGGCCAGGGCGTCGAGGTCCTGGGTGGGGGTGGACGGCGGGCCCTGGCCGGTGCGGGTGCGGACGCCGGGGATGGTGTCCAGCGGCAGGCCGTGGTCGATGGCGGCGGCGAGGGCGACCGCGGTGAGCTCGCCTTCGCCCGCGACCGATGCGTCAAAGCCGTGCTGGGTGGGCTCATCCGGGCACAGCGTGGCGTGGGGGCCGCCAGCGACCAGGAGGCGACCGGGGGCGGCGAGGCGGCGGGCGAGCGCGTAGCCGCGGGCGGCGCTGTAGGTGAAGAGCGTCATGCCGACGACGTCGGGGGCGTAGGCGTCGCAGAGGGCCAGGGCGTCCTCGTCGCGTGGGGGGTGGACGGCGGCGAGATCGACGGCGCGGACCTCGTGGCCGGCGCGGCGCAGGCTGGCGGCGACCAGGAGCTGGCCGAGGTAGGGGGTGCCCAGGCGCTGCGGGAGGCGGGGCATGACGAGCAGGAAGCGGGCCATCGGTGCGGTTGCTCCAGTGCGGAGGGGCAGCATACAGCGCGGCGCGTGGGGCGGCGACTCGGCGTGGCCCAAGCGAGGCGGCGCGGCGTGCTCGACGTCTCGAGCTCAGCAGCGCTCATGGGCGTGTGGCCGTGATGAGGAGCCAGCGCTGCTCGACCTTGAGCTCCGGCGGGAGCGTGGCCCGAAGCTGCTGGCGGGCGTGTTCGAGGGTGGCGGGATCGTCGGAGTGTACGAGGCCCGAGAGGACCACCGGCTGGCCGAGCCACGCGAGCTGCTCCTCGGCGGGGCTCCACCGCGAAAACCGCGAGGTGGTGACGAGGGAGAAGCCCGACGACGCCAGGGTCACCTCGAAGGCGTCGAGGCTGCCGAGGCCTGGCGGGAGCGGCGTGGGCGAGGGCGACGGCGCGGCGCGCTTCGGAGCGGCGGCGCGCAGACGGGCCAGGGCGGCGGCGACCTCCAGCGCGGGCGCGCTCAGCAGATGCTGGGACTGCCCGAGATACTCCGCGGGCACGCTGAGGCCGAGGCGCCCGCCGGGTCGCAGCGCCGCGTACAGGGCGGCCAGCGCCGCCGGCAGCGACGGGCAGAGCCAGATGACCGAGCTGGCGAGCGCCGCGTCGAAGGGCGCCTCGGGCATCGTCGCCAGCGCTGCGGCGTCGCCGACCTCAAAGCGCGCCCGCCGATCACCGACCCGCTTCCGAGCGGCCGTGACCATGGGCTCCGCGGGGTCCACACCCACGACGCGGCCGCTCGGGCCGAGGGCGGCCAGGATCGCGTCGGCGGACACCCCCGTGCCCGCGCCGAGATCGGCCACCCGCGCCGCCGCGCTCGGGTCGAGCGCCGCCACCAGGCCGCGCGCCACCTCCGAATACATCGGAAAACGCTCGCAGAATCGCGCGTACCACGACGCCTGCGCCTGGGCTTGCCAGGGCCCCGCGCCCGCGGTCATCCGTTCAACACCCGCCGGATCCGCTCGATCAGCGCGGCCGCACCGTAGGGCTTCTCCAGGAAACCGGCGTCACCGCGCGCGACGATCTCCGCGATGGTGTCGTCTTCGTGGTAGCCGCTCTGAAGCAGCACGGGCAGCTCCGGCCGCAGCACGCGAATCTGGCGCAGCGCGCCGAGGCCGTCGAGCCGCGGCATGCTCAAGTCCAAGAGCACCGCGCTTATCTCGTCGCCCCGCTCGCGCACCGCCTCGACCGCCTCAACCCCGTCGCGGGCCTGGAGCACGCCATAACCGGCGTCTTCCAGGATCGCCGTGGCGACCTCGCGCACGGCCGGCTCGTCGTCGACCACGAGCACCGCGCCGCCGCGGGCCTGTGCCGATGGCCCGGCCGCCGGGACCGCCGCC
>CAZNZH010000224.1:0-8231 GCA_964577445.1 uncultured Myxococcales bacterium | reverse complement strand
GCCAACGCGCTCGCCGGGGTGGCCGTCGAGAACGCCGAGGGGAACCGGGTCCTCTTCATCACCAGCTGCCGCCGCGTCGGCGTGGCCTACCCGGACCGCGGCGGCGCCTACCAGTACTTCCCGGCCGTCGAGGTCACGCGCCCCATGACCAAGTGGTCGGTCTTCGTCCCCAGCGCCGACCGCCTCGCCGAGATCATGCGCCAGGCCTTCCGCGTCGCTCACACCGGCCGCCCCGGCGTCGTCCACGTGGACGTCCCCGAGAGCATCATGAACGCCAAGCTCGACCCGGTCGGCACCTGGTTTCGCGAGCCCTCGCAGTACCGCGCGCTGGCCCCGATGGCCGCCCCCGCCGACCAGGTCGCCCGCGCCACGGCCCTGCTGCGCGCCGCCCGCCTCCCGCTCATCCACGCGGGGTCCGGCGTCGTCCACGCCCTCGCCGACGTCGAGCTCGCCCGCGTCACCGCGCTACTGCGCGCGCCGGTCACGACGAGCTGGGGCGCCCGCTGCGTCATCGACGAGCGCATGCCCGAGTCCGTCCCGATGCCCTACGTCGCCGCCGTCACCACCGCGCGCGTCGACGCCGACCTCGTGCTCGTCTTGGGCTCGCGCCTGGGCGAGACCGACTTCTGGGGCAAGGCGCCCTACTGGGGCACGCCCGATAACCAGCAGGTCATCCAGGTGGACCTCGACGCCGAGATCCTCGGCGCCAACCGCCCGACCGAGCTCGCCATCCAGGCCGACGTCAAGGCCTTCCTCCGCCAGCTCGCGGTCGCCCTCGAGGCCGACCCGGTGCCGACCGCCCGCTTAAGAGAGCGCGACAAGCAGCTCGCCAAGCTCGGCGCCATGAAGGCCGCGCGCCGTAAAGAGCTCGACAAACACCTCGGCGACACCTCGGTCCCGATGCACTCAGCGCATGTGCCCGCCATCGCCCAGCAGGTCTTCGCCGACGACGCCATCGTCGTCATCGACGGCGGCAACACCGCCATCTGGGCCAACTTCTACCACCAGGTGCGCGTCCCCCACACCGTCGTCGGCACCGCCAAGATGGGGATGCTCGGCGCCGGCGTCGGCCAGGCCCTGGGCGCCAAGGCGGCGTTTCCGAAGCGTCAGGTCTATTGCGTCATCGGCGACGGCGCGATGGGCTTTCACCAGCAAGAGATCGAGACCGCTGTCCGCAATGACCTCCCCGTGGTCTACATCGTCCTGTGCGACCGCCAGTGGGGCATGGTGAAGATCAACCAGAGCTTCGCGCTCAAGCCGGTCAAGACGCTGGTGATGAAGGAGCTCGGCGCCTCGGAGACCATCAACACCGACCTCAGCGAGACGCGCTTCGATGACCTCGCCCGGGCCATGGGTGCCTATGGCGAGCGCGTCGCCGACCCGGCCGGCCTGCGCGGCGCCTTGGAGCGGGCCATCGCCTCGGGCCGCCCCGCCGTCGTCCACGTCGACGTCGACCCCACCAAGCACATGTGGGCGCCGAACCTGAAGACTTTCAAGGACATGCACGCTGAGCCGGAGGGCAAGTGATGGCGCGTGAGACCGACGCGCCCTCGGCGGCGCCAGCGCGCACGGTGCTGGTGACAGGCGCGGCTGGCTACCTGGGGCGGCTCGTCGTCGCGCGGCTCGCCGCTGCGCCCGAGGCGGCGGCTACGGTCATCGCGAGCGATCTGCGCGCCCCGGCTGGCGTCCCGGCCGGGGTGGTGGCCGAGCCGCTGGACGTGACCGACGCCGCCGCGGTGGCCGCCCTGGTCGCGAAGCACCGCCCCGACGTCATCGTGCACCTCGCGGCCATCGTGACACCGCCGAAGGGTGCTGACGCGCGCGAGCTGGCGCGACGGGTGGACGTCGACGGCACGCGCCACGTGCTCGACGCCTGCCTCGCCCACGGCGTCACGCGCGTCGTCGTCACCTCAAGCGGCGCCGCGTACGGCTACCACGCCGACAACGCGCCGCGCCTGACCGAGGACGCGCCGCTGCGTGGCAACGACGTCTTCGCCTACGCGCACCACAAGCGCCTGGTCGAGGAGATGCTGGCCGACTGGCGCCGCGACCACCCCGAGGTGCGCCAGCTCATCTTGCGCCCCGGGACCATCCTCGGCGCGACGACGGATAACCAGATCACCGCCATCTTCAAGCGCCCGCTGGTCGTCGGCGTCAAGGGCTCGGCCACCCCCTTCGTCTTCATCTGGGACGAGGACGTCGCCGACATCATCGTGCAGGGCGTCAGAGACGAGCGCGAGGGCATCTTCAACCTCGCGGGCGACGGGGTGATGACGCTGCACGAGATCGCGCGTGCGATGCGCCATCCCTTCGTCGCCCTGCCGCCCACGGCGCTGCGCTTGGGCCTCTCGCTCTTGCAGCGCTACGGCATCGGGCCCTACGGCCCCGAGCAGGTGATGTTCCTGCAGCACCGCCCGGTGCTAGCGAACGACCGCCTGAAGGACGACTTCGGCTTTTGCCCGCGCACCACCCGCGACGTCTTCGAGCTGTACCGGCGCGCCCACGCCTGACGCGCCAGACCCGGCGGCGACAGGCGCTCACGGTGGCGCCCGTGGCGATGGGGAGGCCGTCGGGGGCCCCGTAGCGATCGCGGTTTTGAACGATGGACAAGCAACGACGCCGCGTCCATACTCCCGAACATGAAAACCCTAGCCACCGCTACCGTACTGGTCTTTGCCCTCACCACCATCCACTGCAGTCGCCACGAACCGGCGTCCCACGCGACGCACGGCGCTCATGAAGGCCACGCGGCAGCGGCTGAGCCACCGGTGCTGCCGGCAGGCGAGCTGTGGGCGACGGATGAGCCGCTGCGCGCGGCCATGCTGGGCATCCACGCCGCCGTCGCGAAGCTGGCGCCCGCGTACGACAGCCACGAGCTGAAGGCCGCCGACGCGCAGGGGCTCGCTGCGACCGTGGAGGAGAACGTCGCGTCCATGATCGCGAACTGTAAGCTCGAGCCGAAGCCGGACGCCGCCCTGCATGTGCTGATCGCCAGGATGATGAGCGCGGCGGGGTCGCTGAAGCGCGATCCTGCGGCCAGCGAGGGTTTTCCGGAGCTGCTCTCCGTCTTGCAGGACTACCAAGCCACCTTTGATCACCCGGGCTGGCCTGCCGTCCACGCGCACTGACGCCGCGGTGACGGCAGGGGCTGAGGCTGACCCTGTGAGAGAAGGTGTGTGACCTGCCCCGGAGCTGACCCCGACGGAGCCGATCTCGGGCGGGTGTTTGATCCACCGCCACGCGCCGAGCCAGCCGCGGCCGAGTCCGCAGCCGGCTCGGGCGCATGTGTCGCCGCTACCGCGGCTCGTCGCCGCCGGGGTCGTTGTCGGCGCTCTGGGCGGCCCGTAGCGCGAGGGCGGAGGGGCGCGGCAGGCGCTTATGGCCGGGCGCCGACTCCCGAGGCTCGGCGCGGTAGTAGACGGTGACCATCCAGTCGGCGTACTGCGGGTCCAGCCCCTTGAGCGCCTCTTTCACCGAGGATTTCACTGCGTTTTCGAGGACGGTGACCTGCCCGGGCCAGATGCGGAACTTGATGCGGAGGTAGGTGTAGCCCGCGCGCGTGGCCCCGCGGCCTTCCACCGTCGGCGGCAGCAGCAGGATGCCCGGGTACTGCTCGTAGCTGGCCTGGGCGAGCGCGGCGAGGCGGCGCTCGGCCTCGGCGTGGGTCGCGGGGTCTTCGGGCAGCCGCGCGTCGAGGTAGGCGCGGATATAGCCCTTGGGGTAGTTGATGACGTTGGTGATGGAGCGGTTTGGCACGAAGACGCGAGCGCCGGTGAAGCCGATCAGCACCGTGAAGCGCATGCCGACCGACTCGACGATGCCCACCTGGCCGCCGAGGTCGACCATGTCGCCGACGTCGATGAGGTCGGAGAAGACCAGCGTGAGCCCAGTGATGACGTCCTGGACCACGCCCTGCGAGCCGAAGCTGACCGCGAGGCCAATCACCGTCGCGCTGGCGAAGTAGGTCGTCAGCGACACCCCCAGCTCGTTGAGCGCAAAGCCAGCCGCGGCGAAGTAAATCGCGAAGACGAGCACGCTGCTGACAAAGCCCGTGACCGTGTGCAGCTTCGACTGCGACGCGCCGCGAGCCCAGAGCCGCCGCCGCCCCAGCGCCTGCACGCTTCGAACCACAAGGTGCGCCCCAAGTGCCACCCCGACGATGAGCACCAAGTGTTCTAGCAAGCGTTGCAGAGCGACCCCTCCGAGCGCCATCCGCGCCGGCGCCCTGAGGCGCACCGACCACCGAGCAAGTCAGCCAGCGCCGACGCGCGAGCAGGATACGCGCGCTGTGCGAGCGCGTCACCCGGCGAGTCGGGGGGCTGTCAGCCCATCGCGCTGGGCGCGGTGGCGCGGGCCCCGGCGAGGACGAGGTCGACCGCCGCGGCGACCTCGCCGTCGCCGACGACCTGCTCGGACTTCACGACGCGGGCGATGATGTAGGAGTGGATGAGCTCGAGCGCGAGGGTCGCGTTGACGTCGGGGGGGAGCTCACCGCGGGCGATGGCGCGCTGGACGGCGCTCACGCGCGGTTCGAGGTGCGCCCGGCGGAGCTCTGCGACCAGCTCCTGCACCTCGGGGTCGGCGCGCTCGACCATCATCATCCGCGCGAGGCCGCGACCTCGGTCCGAAGAGAGCCAAGCGACCGAGCGGCGCGTCAGGGCGATGAGCTCGGCGCGCACGTCGCCGAGATCGATCGATTCAGAAGGCAGGGCGGCGTGTACCACCGCCGCGGCGACGAGCTCGCGCTTGGCGGGCCAACGCCGATAGATGGTGGTCTTGTTGACCCCGGAGCGTCGCGCGACCTGCTCGATGCGCAAGCCACCGTAGCCGGCGGCGGCGAGCTCCTCGAAGGTCGCGTCGAGGACGTCCGAGACGACGCGGGCGCTACGCCCAGCGCGGCGCACACCGCGTGTCGGCCTCGGTGACTTTGTACGTGTCTCGGACACGACGGAGGGCCCCTCGTGAGTTCGCCATGCTGTTGACTCTGCTCTCGACGCGATTATGGCAACAAGTTGTTGCTTTTCAAAGCGCGGTGCGAATGATTGGCGACGACTTTTTGCCCCACGAGGTCGAGATGGCCAGCCCAACCGGCCCCGCAGGACCCACAGGACCCGCCGATCCGACCGGCTCCGCAGACCCCGCAGACCTCGCAGGACCCACGCCCCAGGTGGCGGTCGTGGAGACGGCGGCAAAGACTAAACGCGGCTGGCGCCGCCTCATCCTGCCTGCGATCCTGGTTGTCGCCGCTGGCGGCATCGCCATCTGGTTTGTGATGCACGCCGGGCTGGAGTCGACCGACGACGCCCAGCTTGAGGCCACAATCGTGCCGTTGCCCGCGCGGGCGAGCGGCACGATCGTGGCGGTTCACTTCAGCGACAACGAGCGCGTCCACAAGGGCGACCTGTTGGCCGAGATCGATGACGCTCCGGCGGCGGCCGCGGTAGCCCAGGCGGAGGCCAACGTCGCCGCAGCCGAGGCCCAGGCGCGCGCCGCCGACGCCGCCGCGGCCGTCGCGGAGACCACGGCGCGGTCCGGGAAGGCGGTCGCCGAGGCCGGGTTGACCACGGCGTCGAGCGCCTCGCGGGCGCGCGAGGTGCAGATCCGCGAGGGGCGCGCCGCGGTGAAGACGGCGCAGGTCGCGCTCGGCCAGGCGCGCGCGAACCTGTCTCGCGACGAGGCGCTGTTCGCGGATGGCGCGCTCGCCAAGGCCCGGCTCGAGGTGACCCAGACGGCCGCCGAGGTCGCGCGGTCGCACCTGGTGGCAGCCCAGGCCCGCGTCGCCGGCCTCGAAGCCAGCGCCGCGACGGCGACCGCTCAGATCGGCGAGGCGTCCGCGCGCGTCGACCAGTCGAGCGACGTGGACACCCAGGTCGCGCTCGCCAAGGCCAAGGCCGACGCCGCCCACGCGCAGGTCGACGTGGCCCGTGCGGCGCGCGACCTGGCGAAGCTCAATCTGGAGCACACCCGCGTCTACGCCCCCGAAGCCGGTGTGCTGTCGGACAAGGGCATCGCGGTTGGGCAGATGGTGGTGCAGGGGCAGCCCATCGCGCAGCTCGTCACCGACGATCTCTGGGTGGTCGCGAACTATAAGGAGACCGACCTCACCCACATGAAGGTCGGTCAGCCGGCCGACATCGAGGTAGACGCCTTCTCCGACGCGACCCTGCACGGCCACATCCAGAGCTTCTCAGCCGCGACCGGGGCGCGCTTCGCCCTGCTCCCGCCGGACAACGCCACCGGCAACTTCACCAAGGTCGTCCAGCGTCTGCCGGTGCGCATCGAGCTCGACGAGCTGCCGAAGGACGTCAGCCTGTCGCCCGGGCTGTCGGTCATCGTGACCGTCGACACGCGGGCCACGCACAAGCGGTGATGGCCGCGCGACCCATGGCGAGGGTGAACCGCTTTGGGGCGCCCTGCGGGAGCACCCGCCGATGAGCGCTCACGCGGGAGCGATCGCCGCCGCGCAGGCCTTCGACGCGCCAAAGAACCGGTGGTTGATCGCCGTCGCCGTCGCGACCGGCGCGATGCTCGAGATCGTCGATACGAGCATCGTCAACGTCGCCCTCATCGACATCCAGACCAGCCTCGGTGCGACCCTGTCGGACACGAGCTGGGTGGTGTCGAGCTACGCCGTGGCCAACGTCATCATCCTGCCAATGTCCGCCTGGCTCGGGGACCGCTTCGGCAAGAAGCGCTACTTCCAGTTCTCGCTCATCGGGTTCCTGATCGCCTCGATCCTCTGCGGCATGGCGACCACCCTCCCGATGCTCATCCTCGCGCGCGTGCTCCAGGGGCTCGCTGGCGGCGGCCTCCTCGCGAAGGCCCAAGCCATCCTCTACGAGACCTTCCCGCAGTCCGAGCAGGCGATGGCCCAGGCGCTCTTCGGCGTCGTCGTCATCGCCGGCCCGGTCCTCGGCCCGACGCTCGGCGGCTTCCTCGTTACCCACGCCGGCTGGCGCTGGATCTTCTTCGTCAACCTCCCCATCGGCGTCGTCGCGGTGACGATGGTCGAGATGTTTCTGCTCAAGGACGTGAAGCGTATCGGCAAGGTCCCGCCCATCGACTGGATCGGCATCGCGCTGCTCGCGATCGGCCTCGGCTCACTTCAGACCTTCCTCGAGGAGGGCCAGTCGCGCCAGTGGTTTCAGTCGCCCCTGGTGCTCGGGTTCGGCGTCGCCGCCGTCGTCGGCATCCTGCTCTTCATCTGGCGCGAGCTCACCACCGAGCACCCCGTCGTCGACCTGCGCGTGCTGCGCTATCGCTCGTTGTGGGCCGGGAGCCTGCTGTCCATCATGGTCGGCGCGTCGCTCTACGGCGCGCTCTTCGCGGTGCCGATCTTCGCCCAGCAGATCATCGGCATGACCCCCCAGCAGGTCGGGATCATGCTCGCCCCCGGTGCCATCGCGGCCGCGTTCATGATGCCGGTCGCCGGCAGGATCCTGAAGGTCGTCGACCCCCGGCGCGCGCTCTTCTTCGGCGCCGCGGTGCTCGTCGCGGCGCTGCTGTGGCTGGCCCCGATGTCACCGATGACCGGCGCGAACGACTTCTTCTGGCCGCTCATCGTGCGCTCGATCGGTACGGTCTTCCTGTTCCTGCCGCTCAACCTCGCGACGCTCAGCCCCATCCCGCGCGAGGAGGTGTCGGCCGCGTCGGGCTTCTTCAACCTCACGCGTCAGCTCGGCGGCTCCATGGGCGTCGCGCTGCTGACGACCCTCCTCACCCAGCGCGTCGCCTTCCACCGCACGACGCTGGTCGCCCACCTGCGCGTGACCGACCCCGGCACCACACACCGAGTGTCCGTCATCGCCCAGGGCTTCGAGGCCCACGGCTACTACCCCGAACGCGCCCACGAGATGGCCCTGCATGTGCTCGACGGCATCGTCAGCAGGCAGGCGTCCATTATGGCCTTCGGCGATACCTTCTGGCTCGTCGCCATCCTGGTCGGCTGCTTCATCCCGTTCATCTTCCTGCTGCGCCGCCCCAAGCGCGGCGCCAAGCCGGTGATGGGGCACTGACCGCCACAAACCCCCAAGGAGTTGGCGGAGGGGCGGGTGACGAGACCTGCGATTTCTTCACAATCGAAATCAACCATTTCAACAGGTTAGAACACACTCAAAAAAACTTACGCACAGCGGCGGGGTCTCGGCATCATAGATCCTATGGTGGCCATCGCTGTCTGATGGACCGCCCTCGGGAAAACCCAAGAGGGAGCACCATGCCGGACCCACGCC
>CAZNZH010000223.1:0-8249 GCA_964577445.1 uncultured Myxococcales bacterium | reverse complement strand
CTCGCCTCGCGCCGCCTCGCGCACCGCGGCGTTGGCCGAGTAGGCCCGCAGCGCCCGAAGCACCCCCAGCCACCGCACCACGTCGCGCGCGTCGCCAGTCGAGTCCACCCCGTCCAGCCCGGCGGCGACGGCGCCGGGCACCCGCGCCAGCGCGGCGACCAGCGCTGAGTCGTCGCTGCCCGGCGGCCGCGCCGCCGCTGGCCGGACCGCGAGGTCGGCGTGCAGGTCCATGAAGCTCTCAACGCCGATCGCGGCGCCAAAACCCAACAGGTCGTCGAGCAGCCGGCCCAGCTCGCCCGCGCGGTGCTCGCCGTCCGCCAGACCGTAGAGCGTCGACAGCGCCTCGTGCGACCACGGCGCGGTGCCGGTGGCCCGGGTGGCCAACAGCGCGTCGATGGCCGCCACGGCCGGATCGCGAATCGCGGGGTCCGACGAGCGGCTGAGCATCCCGAGGGCCGCGAGGATCGAACGGTGGCGGTGCTGTCTGACCTCCTTGGCGTGGTCGCCGCCTTTCGCGCCTTTCGCGCCTTTCGCGCCTTTCGCGCCTTTCGCGCCTGAGCCGGTTGGCAGGAGCAGCTCAATATCCGCGGCCACTTGCGCCGAAAGCCCCGCCGCGTCGCGCCCGGCCGCGGTCCCCGCCACCAACCAAGCCCCGAGCGCACGCGCCGCCCCCGCGCTGGCCGAAAACGTCGAGCGATTGGACAGGGAGTAGAGCCAGGTCGCTACGCCCTCGAACGGCTTCGCCTGGGTCGTCGCGCCCTTCGTGGCCCGCGCAAACGCCAGCTCGACCTGCGCAACGGCAGCCGGCCCGCCGGCGCGCACGGCCGCCGCCAGCGCGCGCAAGAGCTCCCCGCGCGAGTCCAGGACGCCGCGAATCGCCAGCGCCGCGCGCTCCTTTGAACCACCGCGGAGCGTGGCCATGCACGCCGCAGCGACCACCGGGGCCACATCACTGGCCGCGCGGTGCGCGATGCGCTCGAGCAGATGCGGGTAGCCGAGCAGGAGCGCGATTCGGGTGCGTATCGCCGCGTCGTCAAGCCTCCCGCCGAACCCGTCGGCAAACCGCGAGGCGAGAAAGTCTGTAACCTCGACGCTCGGACCGAAGGCGTCGAGAAGCTCCGCCAGGTCCTCACCCGAGTACCCGCCGGTGTGCCACGCGAGATCGTGCGGGCCGGCCAGTCCGGCGAAGCTCCCGGTTTCCGAGCTCCCGTCGTCACTGGAGCGAAGCGCGGCCAGGACCGCCTTCGCCGACCGCCCGGCGCTGTCGTCCCCGGCCGCCAGCGCGCGGACCGCCACCGCGCACGCTTCGACCTCGTTAGCCGGCACGCGACCCCACGCGTCGACTACTCCGCCGAGCAGCGTCTCGACGAGCCGCTCAGCCTCAGCCGACACGACCCCGCGATTGGCCCTCTTCTCCGCGAGGAGCGCAGCGTTCGCCTCGACAAAGCCACGAAACGCCTCAACCACCCGCTCCACGCCCGGCTCGGCCATGCTCCCCCCCGCGATCCGAGCGCCGCGCCGAGCCCTCAGCCCAGCCCGCTCCGTCGAAATCAGCCCTTACAGCTCCGACAAATCTGCGCAACCGCCCCACCGCGGGTCCCGTTACAGAAGTCACAGCGCTGGTCACCCAACCGCCCCTTCACACACTTCCGACAAATGAACGCCGGTTCAGTGTGGGTGGTCTTGTTACAAAAATCGCACCACGAGTCCCCAATCCGCCCCTTCGCGCAGGAAGGGCAGATGAGGGCAGGCTCGACCCCAGATGAAAACGCGTGACAGAAGCTGCAATGGTGAGCGCTCACAAGAGATCCCTCCGAACGTCTGGGGTCTCCGGCCAACCCGGGGCAGCCCAGGCATCGGCCCGCGCGCCTAAGGCGCCCGACAGTCGAGAGTTCGAGGCGACGTCACGCTAGACGCGCCCGCGCCGCCTCGCAACCCCAGCACGCGCGATTCCCGCAGCCGGTGTCACCGGTTTGGGACGGCCTGCCCCGCGCCGCGCGCCACGGCCCGCGACGCGCTCGTTGCAAGATCGCCCAGAGGATCTCCCTCCAAGGGCAATCCCCCACGGCACTGACGGAGGCAACCGATGCGCAATCCCTTGGAAACAGCCAACGGACTGGTAGCGCTCATGGAAGAGACGCTGCGCGAAAAACCGGTCGTGGGATCGGTCCGCGAGCAACTGGAACGTGCATTGACGATGGTGGTGGAGGTGGCCGCTGTGTTGGCCGACCTCCAGGCGAACGTCGTCGACCTCTCGTTGGCCGACACCGATGAAGATCTGTCCCGCGCTTTGGAAGCGTGGCGAGGTCTTCAGGCGGGGCCGTACGGGGCGGGTGACGAGGCGTTGGATGTGTTGGTCGGCAGCTCGCCTGCCCTCTCGGGGCTTCAACGCGCGGGCATTCGGATGAAAGGATTTCGTCGCTTTTCTGCCGCGGAGGAGCGCATCGCGGCGGCGATGGGTGACCTCTATCGAGACGCCCCCGAGGTCGTCCATAGCTTCAAGAACGCCGTGACCCACGGTCAGGAGCTCACGCGATTTGTCCGCCGCGATCTGGAAGCGACCCAAGCCTTCTTTCGCGCGATGGAGGAGACGGGCGCGATCGCGGCGCCGGTTTATGAGGTCTTCGCCTACGGAAAGAAGCGGTGGCTGCCCTCGAAGCCGGACAAACTGCGCTACCAGCGAAACGAGGGCCAACCGATTCGCGCGAAGCACAGCGCCGTCCAGGGCTACCTACGCAGCTTCGTGACGGGCGATTGGTTGACGGCGTTCGCGGCACACGTCGCGTCGGATCACCTGACCGCGAACGGTGTGCCGCACGAAGCGCTGACGATGGTGGCCTACGAAGCACCCCGCGACCTGCTCGATGACCGCAGCGACTTGGATGTGTTGGTGCGCGCTGGCGACCGAGTCGTGCTCGTCGAGTGCAAGGCGGGCCGGGTCGACACCAACGGTGGAGGCGCGGGCCTGAGTGCGCTGATCGAGCGAGCCGCGGGGCTTGAGCGCGTGCTACGCGATGCAGGGGGCTACACCGGCGCCGTGGACGCGCTGCTGGTCTTCAACCCGCACCTCACACCGCGCGCCGAAGTGGAAGCTCGCCTCGCCGGAACAACTGTCCGGGCGGTCGCGCCCGACGAGCTGCGTTCGACCGTGCTTGAGCTCTTTCGTTCCGAGGTACGCGGCTGATCCGGCCACGTCCTCGGGTGAGGCCGGCAGCCCAGTTGAGCCGGGCGAAAGCCTCCCGCGAGCAGAGCGCTCTCATCCCGCGGCTCGCGCGAGGCGACCCGCGCAGCGTCGGGAGCTCAGACGCCGTCTGGCGATTTGAGAGACGCCAGCCCGAGATCTTGGGGCGGTAGGGGCTCGAATCGGCGGATGAGGTCGAAGGGTTCGAGGTGCAGCGTCTGGATGGGGGGCGGGGGACGATGCGGCCTCGCTGGCCGTCCAGGACGGCGGCGCTGAGGTGGCGTGACTCGCCGTGAACGGGAGAAGCTGCCATAGAATAGCGCGATGCAGGACTCCATCATCTCCGCGGTGGCCGCGCGCGCCAACCGCTTGTCGCGCTGGCTCATGGCCGACCCGGTGACGATCCACGCGATGGCCGAGCGGGCGCGGGCTGAGGCGAGCGACGGGTCGGAGGAGGCGGCGGCGCGCTACCTCATCCACCGCTTCGCGCGGCGGGCGGCGCTGGTCGGGTTCGTGACGGGCCTGCCGTCAAACCCCGTGCTGGCGTTTCCGCTCGCGGCGGTCGACACGAGCGCGGCGGCGAAGCTCTGCGCGGACATGGCCAGCGCCTTGAGCCTGGTCGGGGACCCGGAGGGCGCGGCCAAAGACCTGGCCTCCGGCCGGGCTCCCGAGGCCTATCCTGCCGCGATCACTAGCTTTTTCATCCGTGGGCTCAAGAACCGGGTGACACCGCAGGCCGTGACCAGGGCGGCGGCGCGCTGGGCGGCCAAGCGGACGATCGGGCGGGCGGTGCTGACGCGCATGGTGCCGCTGGTGGGCGGGGCGCTGGGCGCGGCGTGGAACTATGCCGAGATCCGGGGCGAGGGGCGGCGGCTCTATCGCGACGCGGCGGCGCGGGGGGGCGCGCGGCGGGCAGCGGGCTCGTCGAAAACCTAGACGGCGCCGAGCGAATCGGGGGCTTCGCCGCGGGGCGCGCTCGCCGGTCGGGCCCCGGCTGGGCGGTCGAGCGGGCTCTGTGGGCGCGGGCGCACGTCGCGTTCCCACGACGGGGCGCGACGCGGTATACACGCCGCCGCGGACGCGGGGAGGCAGATGACGGGACCGGGATCGGGGTGGGGTGGGCTCGCGGCGTCGTCATCGAGGCGACCGCCGACACTCAGGTTCGGCGCCTCGTGCTGGCGCGGACGGGCCCGGCGCAGACCCTGGAGGCCGGGCCGTGGCCCTGGTCGCGGCACCCGAACGACTTCGGCGAGATCACGCGGTGGTGGGGGCTCTGGCTCTTCGGGGTGGCCGCGGCGCCGGGCGCGTGGTGGACTGTGTTTGGGCCGCTGGCGATGACCGGGCTCTTCGCGGGCGCGAGCGTGCCGCGGATGGACAGGCGGATGGTGGGGCGGCGGCCGTCGTCTGCGGCGCGGATGAGGCGAGGTCGGGCGATGGTGCCGCTGCCGGCACGGACGGGAGGGTGATGATGAAGCGAGCGATGGTGTTGGCGCTGGCGGGCGCGGTGGCGGGCTGGGCGGCGTGCGACTCGGGCGAGCCGTGCGCGCGGGACACCGACTGCGCGGCGGGGGCGGTGTGCAGCGAGCCCGGCGGGGCGGGGTCCTGCGTGGGGGCGGCGAAGGCCGGGCGCAGCGCGCTGGACGACAAGGCGGTGCCCGCCGGGGACTTCCTCATGGGGTGTGACCCGGCGACCGACGGCGACTGCGCCGACGAGGAGGGGCCGCCGCACGTCGTGACGACCGGGGCCTACCGCATCGACCGATTGGAGGTCACGGCGTCCGATTTCGCAGCGTTTCTCAGGCAAAACGGGAACGTGTGCGGGGAGGCGGTGTGCGTGAAGACCGCGTTGGTGGACCCGCCGGTGGAGGAGGCGGACGGAGGGTGGCGCGCCAAGGCTGGGCTCGAGCGGCGGCCGATGGTCGAGGTCTCGTGGTTTGGGGCCGAGGCGTACTGCGGGTGGCGCGGGCAGCGGCTGTGCAGCGAGGCGGAGTGGGAGAAGGCGGCGCGCGGGGGGTGTGAGCTGGCGGCGGGCGACTGCGCGGCCAGCGCGCGGGTGTACCCGTGGGGGGGGGCGGTGGCGGACTGCTCGAAGGCGGTGATGGTCGAGACGGCGACGGACCCGGTGGGGTGCGGGACGGGCGCGACCTTCGATGTGGGGTCCAAGGCCGGTGGTGTCAGCCCCTACGGCGTGATGGACATGGCCGGCAACGCCTGGGAGTGGGTGCAGGACCGCTGGCACGCCGGCTACGCGGAGGCACCGGTCGACGGCAGCGCCTGGGAGGAGCCGACGAGCTGCTGTCGGGTGCTCCGAGGCGGCGGCGCGGACAGCGTCACGAACTTCGTGCGCGCCACCCATCGCTGGAACGGCGGTCCGACGGATACTTATAAGTTTCGCGGGTTTCGCTGCTGCCGCTGATTTTTTTTGGCGGGCGGTGCGACGAGTCAGCGCCACACGAAGTGAAGCGGCGCGGCGAAGCTGGCCGGCGGGGTGGCGCCGGGGACGGTCTCGACCGGGAAGGCCTGCGAATTGCTCGAGCTGTGGGGCACGCAGGCGGCGCCGGCGGTCGCCGAGCGGGTCGCGGCGTTGGCGATCTGCTCGCGCGCCGCCCCGGAGACCACGCGCCACCAGACGCCCTCGTGCAGAAAGCCGATGCCGTGGCCGGCGCGGCAGGTCGGGCAGCCGCCCGCCGACATGCCGACCGGGGTGGCGCAGCCCGTGCCCGAGAAGAAGGTGGTGGCGGGCAAGAGCGGGGTGGCCTCGGTCATGGTGATGTCAAAGAAGAGGCCGCTCGGGGGGTGAAAGACGGTGACGATGTCGTAGATGGCGCGCCCGGCGGCGCTGTCGTCGCTGCCGCGGCGCACCAGGGCTCCGACGTCTTTTCCTGAGGCGTCGACGACGAAGACGGCGCCGCCGAGTCCGCCAGCGCCGGGCGTCCATGTGTCGGACGCGCGCCCGTCAGCGGGTGAGGTGCCGTCCGCGGGGCGCGCGACGTCGGCGCCGGGCGCGACCTCGGCGAGGTCTGACGGCGGCACGGTCACCGGCTGGCCGCCGCCACCGCCGCACGCGCACATGAGCAGCGTCGACGTCGCGAGGAGGCTCTCTATGATGGTGGGCCGCATGGTTCCTCGTGGTCTCAAGACGCGCCCAATGTAGCGCGCAGCAGGCCTCGACGCCCGCGCCTTGACCGGGCCAGGGGACCTCCGGGACAATCGCCGCCACCTCGGAGGACTCCCATGGGTCTCACAGACCGCCGCCCGGCTGAACCCGCCCGCTTGGCGCACACTGCGGTGCTCTCGCCGTCGGCTCCATCAAGACGCGCGCGTCACGGCGCGCGGGCCCTCGCGGCGCTCTGCGTGGGGGCTGCGCTCGCGGTGGCCTCGGCTCCAGGCGCCATCGCCGCGACGCCGGAGGCCAAGGCCGCGCCAAAGGTCAAGCGGGTCGGTGCGCGCGCGGTGCGCGAGATGGTCAAGGAGGCCACGGCGTGCCAGATCCTGCACCCGCAGCGCTGCCCCGCCCTCGCCGACGTCGTGGAGCTGGGGCAGACCTCGGTGCCGCAGTTGCTGCCGCTGCTCCGAGACGACAGCGTGACGGTCCGGGCGGCGGCGGCGTCAGCGCTCGGCCACATCGGCGCACGGGACGCCGGCCAGGCGCTGCTCGCGTTGCTGGCGGACCCTCAGGAAAACGTCCGGGTCGCGGCCATCGGGGCGGTCGGGCGCATCAACCCCGAAGGGGCGGTCGAGGCGCTGGCGCGCGCGCTCGGCGCGGAGAGCATCAACGAGAAGCTGATGGCCACGGTGGCGCTGGGGCAGACCGGGTCGCCGGGCGCGGTGATGCCGCTGATCAGCGCGCTGACCTACTTCCACCCGAAGGTCCGCTCGGCTGCGGCGCGCGCGCTGGGGGCGATGCGAGACCGGCGGGCGACGCTGCCCATCGGCACGATCTTGGCCGACCCGACCAACCGCTGGCCGGTGCGCGTCGCGGCCTGCGATGCTCTGGCGCGGATGGCCGATCCCGACGGCGTCGCGATGCTGCTGATGGCGACCAGCGACCCCGAGGTGCAGGTGAAGAACGCCGCGATTCGGGCGCTCGGCCAGCTTGGAGACCCCGTGGCCGTGCCGCTGCTCTCGCTGCTGATGCGCGACCCGGCCGTGGCGAAGGAGAGCATCGAGGCGCTCGGCCGCATCGGCCATATCGACGCGCTGCCGGCGCTTTTGCGAGCCATCACCGAGCGGAGGCTGCCGAGGGAGACGCTGCGGGCGGCGTTCTTGGCGGTCGGGGCGCTGCGCTCCGCGTCGGCGGCGACCGCGCTCAAGCCGCTCCTGGCCGACCCCGACCCCGAGATCGCGACCTGGGCGGCCGACGCCCTCGGGCGCATCGCCGATGAGTCGTCGAGCGAGGCCCTGGTCGAGGCGCTCAAGCGCGACGACAAGGAGGTCAAGGAGATGGCGGCCTGGGCGCTCCAAGAGATCTCGGGCAAGAATCTCGGCCTCGACGTCGAGCGCTGGGAGGCGTGGGTCTACAGCAAGGACGAGTGACGCGCGATCAACCCGAGATCACGGGGCTGAGTCGTGATAGCGTGCGCGCCCTCTGAATCATCCGGCTGATACCCGGAAGCCCCCACCGCCCTAACCTCGGGACTCGCGGCGCCTGGCCCCTCCCCACCCCTCTCGATTCGTCAGGATTCTTCACATGGAAATCGGTATCGGCATCGCCGCCGTGCTCTCCCTGGTGGCCGCGGTCTACCTCTTCTTCCGCACCATGGAGCAGTCGACGCTGGCGTCGGCGCTGCGCGACGAAAACGGCTCGCTGCAGCGCGAAGTGAAGAAGCTGCAGGGGCAGCTCGACGCTCAGGCGTCGCGCTACCAGGCCAAGGCGCAGGAGGTCTCGCAAAAGGAGACGCGCGCGAAGGGGCAGAGCAAGAAGGCGCACGCGGCGCAGAGCGAGCTGCAGGGCGTGAAGGCCGAGCTGGCGAAGAGCGCCGAGCGGGTGCGCGAGCTGTCGTCGGAGATGAACAAGCTGCGCATCGCGCGCGAGGAGCTACGGGCTGAGCTGCAGCAGGCCAAGGAG
>CAZNZH010000222.1:0-8292 GCA_964577445.1 uncultured Myxococcales bacterium | reverse complement strand
CGTCGCGCAGTCGCCTGCGTCCGCAGCCAGGGCAGGCCCGGCCAGGGCGAGGCCGCCGAGGGTCAGGAGCAGGACGGGGAGTCGGGTGCGTTGCATGGAGGCCTCCAGAGATGTGACGGCGAGCGCGGGTGTCGCCCGGCGTGGTGTCCGTGACGATAGCCTACTGCACGCGCCGTGCCATCAATACACCATTGGTCGCCGCGCACCACCACGCGGGCTCCGCGCGCGTCACGCCCAGGTCGCCCACAGACCCGAATGTGTAGAGAAAACACACACTGTGTGCAGAACGTGACATGGCGACACGCCCTTCGCCTGAGCCTCGGGCCGCCGGCCGCGACGCGGCGCTTGTCTCGTCCCGCCGCCGCGGCTAGCCTGCGGCGATTCGCGGGTGCCCTTGTCCCCCTGGCACTTGGCAGACCGATCAGGAGAACGCCGATGACCCTCCGCTCTACCGCGTCGCGCCACGCCCGTGCCGCCGCGATCGCCTCGATCGCGGCGGTGGGGCTGCTGTCCTGCGACAACGGCGGCCTCGGGGGTTTTCTCATCAACGACGAGGACGAGGTCGCCATCGGCGCCAGCGTCGACGCCGAGCTCGAGGCCCAGTACGCCATCGTCGACGAGCCGGACCCGCTGACCACCTGGGCTCGTGAGCTGGTCGCGCCGCTGGTGACGGCGTCGGCTCGGTTCCGCGACCCCGCGCGCATCGGCGGCTACAAGGTCGAGGTCATCTACGACGACGCCCTCGTCAACGCGTTCGCCGCCCCCGGCGGCTTCGTCTACGTCTCCACGGGCCTCATCTTGGAGGCCGAGAACTGCGGCGAGATCGTCGGCGTGCTCGGTCACGAGCTGGCCCACGTCACCCAGCGCCATGGTGTCAAGGAGATGGGAAAGGCGCTCGTCACGAGCGGCGTCATCGACATCTTCATCGGCAACGAGGTGGCCAAGCAGGTCAGCGCCCTGGCCTACGATCTGGTGGTCAGCCGCCCGTCGAGCCGGGCCGATGAGGCCGAGGCCGATGAGGTCGGCACCCAGATCGCCCACGACGCGGGCTACAATCCGTACGGGCTGGTCGTCTTCTTCGAGCGGATCCTCGCGCTCGAGCAGGCGAGCGGGACCCCCACCATCCAGTTCCTGTCGAGCCACCCGGCGACCACCGAACGCATCAAAGACACCACCGCGCTCATCGAGAAGCGCTACGGTGACGACGTGGACCCCGATGATCCGGCCGGCTACGCATGCAAGGGCACCTCGCTGGACCTGGCCGCGATCCAGGCGCGGATTCGCGCGGGGCAGGTCAGCGTGCGCGCGGGGACGGGCCAGGGGCTCCCGCGGCAGTGACCGCGGGCGGGCCCGGAGCCGCGTAAGGGGAGGTTTCAGGCGCTGTGGCGGCTCCATCGCTTGGGGTCCGCGGCGAGGGGCAGCGCGCGGAGCGTCGTCAGGCCTGCCCGCGGCTTGCCGCTGCCGCCACTCAGGCGTATCAGGTGTGCTCCCGCCACGCCCAGGAGGCCAAAATGACTCGTCAGATCCTCACGACTCTCATCACCGCCGTCGCGCTCGCCGCTGTGGCCCCGGCGTGCCAGAAGTCTCCAGCGCCAGCCGCCACGGGGAAGGTCTCGTTCGCCACCCTCAAGGACGGCGACAAGGTCACGAGCCCGCTCGAGGTCTGCATCGACACGGAGGGCCTCATCGTGGAGCCCGCCGGCGAAGTGAAGCCCGGACACGGCCACCACCACATCCTGGTCGATGTGCCCCTACCGGGCCTCAGCGCGGCGATCCCGAAGGACGAGCAGCACATCCACATGGGCGACGGCTCGCGCTGCCACACCGTGGAGCTCACGCCCGGCAAGCACACGCTGCGACTGCTCTTCGCCGATGGCGCGCACGTCCCGTTCAACCCGCCGATCAGCGCGGAGATCAGCGTCGAGGTCGCGGCGCCGTAGCGCTCGGAGCGCCCGGTCCACGCCGCCCGCCGGCCTCAGCGGCCGACGACTCGCAGCTCGACCGTCAGCGTGCCCGAGGGGCCGCGTACCCAGCAGACCAGCCGCGCGCCGACCGCGGTGGTGACGGGCTCGGGTGCGGAGATGCCGCCGCGGCATGTGACGTGAAGCGGCTCCGTCTCCTCGCCGCTGAGGGTCGCGTCCAGGCGCGGCGGCTGGCTGTTCAGGATCACCACCACCGGAGGGGCGCCGCGCCCGCCGACCAAGCGCAGGCGGTGCGGGCCCAAGCCCAGGGGCAGAGTGCGCTGCGGGGTCAGGCCGTCGATCCCCGCCCCGGTGACGTAGAGCGGACCCTCCGGGCTGCTCGCGAGCTCGACCACGGGTCCGTGGGGGTCCGACTCCGACTCGGGTTCCTCGTGGACGCCACGCGTCTTGGGGCCCTGCGCCGCGCTCGGCTCGGGGCCGGCCTCCTCGGTGCTCGCCGCCGCCGTGTCCCTCGGCCAGACATCCGCGCCAGCGTCGGCTGAACCCCCGGCGGCGCTGGCCGGCCCGTGCAACGTGTTCCCGATGTCGCCCGGCGCGCCGTGGTGGGAGTCGAGGGCCACCATCACGCCGATGATGGCGACGGCCAGGCCACAGGCGAGCGCGGCGCCCCGCACGCGCGCGCTCATAAAATCAAAAGCCGGGCGAGGGCCGAGATGGGCTCATCCGCGCCGCCGCCCGCGAGGGCTTCGGCGTGGCTCACGGGGAGCACCTCGACGTCGACACGCCCCGCGCCCAAGACGGGCCGGGCCAGCGCGGTGCCGTCGATCTCGCGCGAGTGCACGCCTGGCAGGTCCCCGAGCGCCAGCCGCCCGCCGCCGTCGAGGGGGCGGCGGCGCTCCACCGCGTCCGGCGTCGGTTCTGAGCCGCGGGCGGGCCCAGCGAAGGTCGCCAGGACCCCCAAAGCCGCCACCCACGCCCATCGCCCGCGCATCATCCGCACCTCCGCGCCAAAACATACCGGAACTCGACCGTTCCCGCGCGTCTTCCGGTGCCAGACGTGGTAGCCGGGGGACGCCGGGAATTCTTCCTGGCGTCGCCGTCCACGATGGCTATGATCCCCGCGTCTCCGGCCCCGGAGCATGCCGTGTCCGTTCCGCGCAAGCACATCGTCAGTCAGATCCCCGTCATCGCGGCCCTCGGCCGCAGCGCGCTCCTCGCCCTGGCCCAACGCGTCGAGGGGGTCTCGAGCGCCCCCGCGATCGTCCCGGGGCCCGAGCTGCGCGCGACGCTGGCACCGCGCCCCCCGGAGTTGGTGCGCGACGCGGTGCGGTGGGCCGGCGGCGACCCTCGCGCCTACGGAGGCTCGCTGCCGACCTGGTTTTTCCCTCAGTGGAGCTTTCCGCTGTTGACGCGCACCCTTGAGGGGCTGCCCTACCCGATGATGCGCGCGCTCAATGGCGGCTGCGCGGTCCGCAACCTGAAGCCGATCCCGGCCCGCGAGCCCCTCGAGCTGTCGGCCCAGTTGGTGCGAATCGACGACGACGGCCGCCGCGCGATCCTCCACCAGCGGCTGGTGACGGGCACCAAGAGCGCTCCCGAGGCGCAGATCGTCGAGTTTCAGGTGATCATCCCGCTGGCCAAGGGCGGCGAAGGCAAGCGCTCGAGCGAGCGGCCGCGTGTGGCCGTGGACGCTCGTGAGCTGGCTCGCTGGCGCCTCAGCGCTCGCGCGGGCTTGGAGTTCGCCATCCTCACCGGCGACTTCAACCCGATCCACTGGGTGCGGCCGGCGGCGCGGGCGGCGGGTTTCCGCAGCACCATTTTGCACGGGTTCGCCTCGTTGGCCCGCGCCGTCGAGGGCCTGCAGAAGAACATTTTCGCAGGCGACACCGAGCAGATCGAGCAGATCGCCGTGCGCTTCGTCCGGCCGCTCGTGCTCCCGGCGCGCGTCGGCCTCTACGTGGATGGGCGCGGCGGCGTGACCGTCGGCGACGCGCCGGGCGGCCCAGCGTACATGACCGGCACCTTCACTCAGCGAGGCCACTGATGAGCGATTTTCTCGTCGAATTGGGGCAGAACGCGACGGCGCGCCAGGTGGTGCGCGCCCTCGGGCTGCCGATACCGATGCCCCAGAAGCTGCGGCGCGCCAAGGGCCCTTGGGAGGCGCGGCCGCTGCAGGACCAGGACGTGCTGGTGAGCGCGAGCCACGGCGGCGAGCTCCACGACGCCATCGCTCAGACCCTCGCCACGGCCGGGGCCAACCCGTGGATCGTCGGCGAGGCCTCGGAGGCCGCGGCCTATGTCGGGCCAGGCGAGGCCTACGGTCGGCCGCCGACCAGGCTCCCGCGCGGCGAGGTGTCGGACGACCTCTCGCCCCACGCGATCGTCTTCGACGCCACGGATCTCCGCACTCCCGACGAGCTGCGCGCCCTCTACGACCTCTTTCACGGGTGGCTGCCCCGCCTGCGCCGGTCGGGCCGCGTCATCGTCCTCGGGCGCACCCCAGCCGGGGCGCGCACCCCAGCCGCCGCCGCCGCCGCCGCCGCGCTGTCGGGCTTTGGGCGCTCGGTCGCCAAGGAGGTCGGCGCCAAGGGCGCGACCGCGCACGCCGTCTACGTCGAGCGAGGGGCTGACGATCGCCTGCCGCCGGTGCTCGCCTTCCTGCTCTCCGAGCGCTCGGCCTTCATCAGCGGCCAGGTGTTCCACGTCGGTCGCGCCACGAAGCAGACCGAGCCGGCCAAGGCGGTGCTCCCCCTTGAGGGCAAGGTCGCGCTGGTGACCGGCGCCGCGCGCGGCATCGGCAAGGCCACGGCCCGTCTGCTGGCGGCGGAGGGCGCTCACGTGGTGGTCTTGGACCGCCCCGAAGACGACGGGCCCGCCAGCCAAACGGCGCGCGAGATCGGCGGCTCGGTGCTCCTCGAAGACGTCGCCTCCGACGGCGCGGCCGAGCGCATCGCCCAGGCCCTTCAGCAAGCGCACGGCGGCGTCGATATCGTCGTGCACAACGCCGGCGTCACGCGAGACAAGACCCTCGCCAAGATGTCGCCGGCCCAGTGGGACCTCACCATCGCCGTGAACCTCAGCGCCGTCATCGCCATGACCGACGCGCTGCTCGCGGGCCCGCTCCGCGACGGGGGCCGCATCGCCAGCCGCTCCTCGATCGCCGGGATCGCCGGCAACTTCGGGCAGACCAACTACGCCGCGTCCAAGGCCGGCATCATCGGCTACGTCGAGGCCCTGGCGACCACCGTGGCCAAGCGCGGCATCACGGTCAACGCCATCGCGCCGGGCTTCATCGAGACGCGGCTGACCGACGCCATCCCGCCGATCAACCGCGAGGTCATCCGGCGGATGTCGAATCTCAGCCAGGGCGGGCTGCCCCAGGACATCGCCGAGGTGGTGACCTTCTTGGCGTCGCCGGGTTCGGTCGGGGTCACGGGCGCGGTCATCCGTGTGTGCGGCGGAAACTACGTGGGCGCCTGACAGTCAATCCAAGGAGGAACCCGTGGCGAGGAAGACGACGAAGAGCCAGCAGACCACCCGGCGCGCGGTCATTGTCGACGGGCGCCGGACGCCGTTCGTGCGCGCGTTTCGCGAGTTCACCCGCATCGACAGCATCGGCCTCGGGGTCGCCGCGACCCGCGCGCTGCTCGACGCGACGGGCATCCCGCGCGACGCCATCGACGCGATGATCTGGGGCGGCGTGATCCTGCCCGGCATGGCGCCGAACCTCGCGCGGGAGATAACGCTCGACCTGCGGCTGCCGCCCTCCGTCGAGGGGATGACCGTCACCCGCGCCTGCGCGTCGGGCCTTCAGGCCGTGACCCTCGCCGCGGCGGCCATCGAGCGCGGCGAAGCGGACGTCATCATCGCGGGCGGGTCGGACTCGACGTCGAACGCCGAGATCAAGCTCCCGCAGAAGCTGGTCCACGCGCTGGCGCCGCTGGCCCTCGGCAAGCCGAAGCCCGCGGATTACCTCGCCGTCCTCTCGCAGTTGATGCCCATAAGCGAGCTGGTGCCGGCGCGCCCGAGGATCGCCGAGCGCACCACCGGCGAGCTGATGGGTGAGTCGGCCGAGCGCATGGCGCGGCGCAACGCCATCTCCCGCGAGGCCCAAGACGCGTTCGCCGTGCTCTCGCACAAGCGCGCGGCTGAAGCGATCGCCAGCGGCCGCTTCGACCGCGAGGTGAGTTCGGTGCAGACGCCCGAGGGCCAGCTCGTCAGCACCGACACCCTCGTCCGCGCGGACACCACCGCGGAAAAGCTCGCGCGGCTGCGCCCGGTCTTCGCCAAAGACGGCACCCTGACCGCCGGCAACTCGAGCCCGCTGACGGATGGCGGCGCGGCGGTGCTGCTGATGACCGAAGCGAAGGCGGCCGAGCTTGGCCTGACCCCGCTGGCGACCCTCAAGAGCTGGTCCTATGTGGGCGTGGACCCGGCCGACCAGCTCCTGATGGGACCCGCGCTCGCGATGCCGAAGGCCCTCGAGCGCGCCGGCCTCGAGCTCGAAGACATCGATCTGGTCGACCTCCACGAGGCGTTTGCGGCGCAGGTCCTCGCGATCCTCTCGATGCTGGCCAGCGACGCCTTCGCCCGCGAGCGGCTCGGACGCGACCGCGCGGTCGGCGAGATCGATCCAGCGCGCCTCAACGTCCACGGCGGCTCCCTGGCCCTCGGCCACCCCTTCGGAGCCACCGGCGCGCGCATGATCACGACCATGGCCAATGAGCTGCACCTCAGCGGCAAGAAGACAGCGCTCCTGGGAATCTGCGCCGCAGGCGGGCTGGGCGCCGCCGCCGTCCTCGAGCGGGTCTGACACGACCGACTCGCTACCGAGGCCCGCCGGCGATCGCCGACGCACACGGGGCTTGCGCCGGCGGCAACCTAGATGTAATGAGCCTTCCCCCGCCCAACCGGGCACCGAGGGACATGCGGAGGACCGACCATGGCAGTGAAGAAGGCGAAACTCGCCCACGAGAAGAAGAAGGGCGGCGCTGGCGACGGGCTCGGCGTGCGCTTCACGTTCGATCGCGTCGTTGAGCTGGTCGAGTTCTCGTCCGGCGAGTCCGCGGCCATCGTCGACCTCGATGGCCAGGGCACGCTCGGCATCGTCGACCGGCGCTTCGTGGTCAAGGACGCGCAGGGCGACTTCGTGCCGGCGCCCGTGGCATGCCCCGCGTTTTACGATGCCAACGCCCGCGCGCTGGCCATCGAGCGGCACCGCGTCCACGCAGGCTGAGCACCTCGCCCCCCCCGCCCTGAGCTCAGCGTGAGCTCAGCGTGATCTCAGGCGGGCGGCGACGTGACGATGTGGACTGACGGGCCCAACGACACGCGCAGCGGCGACGCGGCGGTGTCGAGGTCACCGTCGACCATGTAGCGGATCTCGGCGTCTTGCGTCGCGATGACCAGCTCGCGCGCCAGGCGGTCGAAGCCGTCCCCGTCGGCCATCCCGCGCCCGCAGTACAGGCGCGGCAGGCTGGCCGTCAGCTTCGGCGCGGAGCAGGTGATGCCGAGCAGGTGAAAACCGTCGGCCCCCGGCGTGGCCAGTTGAAACGGGCGGAAGCCGAGGCCAAGTGCGGGCGTCGTGCCCGCGCCGATGGCGAGGAAGTCGGCGTCCGCGATGGGCTGGCCGTCGACGGCGAGCGACGCGTGGAAGCGCTCGCTGATGCGGCGGATCGTCCGGCCGCCGATCATCGCGCTGCCCATGGCGACGCCGAGGGTCTCGACCGCGGTCAGCGGGGTGGGGTAGGGCCGCCCGCGACTGTAGTACTCCTCAAGAAAGCCGTGGATGACTCCGAGGCCGAAGAGAAAACCGAGCCTGCCACCGATGTCGAGGGTGCGGTGCGCGACGGTCGGCAGCGCCTGGCTCGATGAGCGCGCCCGGAGCAGGCCCTCCAGCAGTTGAAGGGGCCTCCCGCGCGGGACCCCGACGCCGTTGGCGACGGTGTTCATCGTCCCCCCGCGCAGGAGCGCGAGCTGCGGCAGCGCCCGCGCGCCGTAGGCCGTCCGCAAGGCCGTGAGCACCATCGAGCCGGTCCCGTCGCCTCCAGAGATGGCCACCACGTCGGTGTTATCCGCGGCGATGGCCTGCGCCGCCTGGGTCAGGCTCTCAGGGTCTCCGCAGCGGTACAGGCGGCCGCGCTCCCCCAACAGGGCCTCGAGCCCTTGGGATGTCGCGTCGTCGCCGCGGTTTTTTCGTGAATGTGGATTGGCTATGACGGCGACTTCGCCCACGCGTCCCCCAAAAAATACGGGGCCCGACGCAAACGCGCCGGGCCCCACCATGAGACAGAACCCCGATCGGCACTCAGAAGTTGTTCCCATATTCTCCCGTCGCGTGGCTGGCTCATGTCTTTTCAGGGACTTCCGC
>CAZNZH010000221.1:0-8301 GCA_964577445.1 uncultured Myxococcales bacterium | reverse complement strand
CGGGACCAGCGCGTCGACACCCGCGGCCTCGAGCGCGCGCCCGACCTCGAGGGCCTCCGGGAGCTGTAGACCGCCCTTGAAGCCGTCCTCCAGGTTCATCTTCGCCAGCACCGCCACGCGCCCGGCGGCCGCCTCGACCACCGCGCTGACCACCTCGCGCACGTAGCGCACGCGCCCCTCGAAGCCGCCCCCGTAGCCGTCCCGCCGCCGATTGGTCGCCGGACACAGGAACTGGCTCAGCAGGTAGCCGTGGCCGACGTGGACCTCGACGGCGTCGAAGCCGGCCTCGATGGCGAGCCGCGTGGCCTGGGCGAAGTCCTCGCGCACCCGGACGAGATCGTCGCGGCCCATGGGCCGGGAAAAGGACAGCCCGTAGGTGTTGAAGACCCGCGACGGCCCGATGGGGCGGCCCGCGATGACCCCGCGGCTGGCAAAAAACCCGCAGTGGCCGAGCTGAATCGAGGCCGCCGCGCCCTCGGCGTGCACCGCGTCGGTCAAGCGACGCAGCGCTGCCACGATCTCGGGCTGCATCAGCATCTGGTGCGCGTAGGTGCGGCCGTCCGCCGACACCGAGCAGTACGCGACCGTCGTCATCGCCACGCCGCCCGCCGCCGCCGCGCGGTGCAGCTCGACCAGAGCCTGCGACGGCTGCCCGTCCGGGCACATCCCCTCGAAGGTGGCCGTCCGCATCACGCGATTTCGCAGCGCCAGCGGCCCGATGCGGGTCGGCTCGAAGGCGCGGGTGGCGGCGGCGGGTGTAGTCGTCAAGGTCCGTCCCTCCGGCGCCGCAGCATCCCACAGCCTGCGCGGAGCGGCCACCTGCGCGTCCCTGCGGGTGGTTAGAGGGCGCAGCCGTCGTCGTCGCAGGCGCCGAGGGCCTTGGAGGGCTCGGCGAGCGCAGGGTTCGGGCGGACCTCGACGCCCTGCGCGGGCTCGGCGAGGAGCGCGGCGACGGCGGCGCCGACGAGCATGTCCTCGGGGCGGCCGAAGGCGTGAAACCGCAGCCGGCCCTGGCGGTCGATGAGGACCAGGGACGGCGTGCCGCGCAGCCCGTAACGCGCCATGGTCTGCGGGACGGGGCCGCTGTCGGACGGGCTGTCCACGCCGACGGGGAAGTGGATCTTGTACTCGTAGAGGAACGCGGCCAGCGACACCGGCCCCATGGCGTCGTGGTGCTCGAAGACCGTGTGCAGCCCCACGACCGCGACGTCATCGCCGGAAAATGTCGCACGGACGCGTTGGGCTTGGGGCAGGCCGTGGCTGACGCAGCCGGGGCAGAGCATTTGGAAGGTGTGGAGCGCGATGACGCGGCCGCGGAGGGCCTCGAGACCGAAGTCGGCCGGGGCGCCGAACCACTGGTCGACGCTCCACGGGGGCGCCAGGGGGGCGGTGGTGGCGGGGGCGAGGGGCTCGCGGGTCATGGGGGCGCTCCGTAGCTTCAGGTCGCGACGCGACGCGGCGACGATACTCCGCCGGGCACGGGAGGTTGTCAACATGGTTTCGAGTCGCTACCTTATCCAACGACGCGTGGTGGCCCGGTAACACACGGATGACACCCCGCGTCATCTCTCAGACACCGCGTGCTACGATGCCCGCACATGTTCATCTAAAGAGGGCGAGCCGGTGCGGACCGGGCGGCGCGGTGACCGAGGCGGTCGCCGTCCTGCGCGGGCGCAAAGGATCCCGGTTACGCCGCTCGCGGTCCCGCTGCGGCGAGGGCTGCGCGGCGACGCCGCGGATGTTGGGGACCAGCAGGTGGTCGCAGTGCGCGAACAGTGACGCTTGAGGACGGCGCATGCTGAATAGGCTCCAGAGCGCGTATTGGCCCCCACTGCTCTTCGCGGTCGTGGCGGTGCCGTCCCTGGTGTCCTGGCGGCTGGCGCGCGAGTCGGCGGCCGAGCATCGGCGCGAGGCGACTCAACTGGTGGCCGAGGAGGTCGCGCGGCGGATAGGCGCCGAGATCGCGGTGCGGGTGACGCTGGTCGACGGCATCCGGCGGGAGCTCGAGGCCGGTCAGCTCGCGACGCCGGAGGCGTTTCGGATGCGGGCCTTGGAGGTGATTCGCTCGTTTCCGGGCTACCAGGCGATCAACCGGATCGACCCGAGCGGCGTGATTCGGCAGGTCGTGCCGGAGCAAACCAACCAGGCGGCGCTTGGGAAGAACGTACGCAAGTCGGCCGTGCCGGCTCGCACCATCGCCGCCGCGGAGGCGAGCGGCCGGCTGGTGCTCAGCGAGCCGATGGAGCTGTATCAGGGCGGGCTGGGCTTCGTCGGCTATGCTCCGGTTCGGGGCAGCGGCGGCGAGGTGCGCGAGTTCTTGAACGTGGCGTTTCGCGTCTCCGACCTCGTGGGCGAGGCGTGGTCCGCGGGGGTCCGGTCCAGCTACGCGATGCGCATCTCGCTCGACGGCGGCGTGCTATTTCGCGGGAGCGGAGACCCGGAGAGCGGGGGGAGTTGGCCGAGCCATGGGGACCGCGAGGCCGAGGTGCCGGTGCCGGTGGGTGGGGCGTTGTGGACGCTCACGCTGGTGCCGCTTCGTGGGGTGCCTTGGACGGAGCGGCTTCGACATGACGCCGCGTTCGCGACGGCGCTCGTGCTGGCGTTGGCGCTGGCGGTGCTGGTGTGGATCGGCCAGCGGCGGGTGCTGCGGCTCGTGGCGCTCGAGGCGCGCGTGCGCCAGCAGCAGCGTCTGGAGGCCATCGGCACCTTCGCCGCCGGGGTCGCGCACGAGATCAACAACCCGCTGTCCGGCATCCTGGGTTACGCGGAGCTGCTGCAGGATGGCGCGCCCGAGGGCAGCCCGGAGCGGGACCGCGCGCGGCGCATCGTCGAAGAGGCGGAGCGCGTGAAGGAGATCGTGCGCGGGTTGCTGCGATTCACGCGCCGCGAGGCGTCGTCGATGGAGGCGGCGAGCCCTGCGGCGATCGTCGAGGGCGCGCTGCTGCTGGTGCGGACGCTGATGCGCGACGACTCCGTCGACCTGCGGGTGGACGTGCCGGCGGACCTGCCGGCGATTCGCTGCCACGCCCAGGGGCTCCAGCAGGTGCTCATGAACCTGCTGACCAACGCGCGAGACGCGGTGGAGGCGCGGCCGCCCGGGGCGCGGGTCGTGACCCTGAGCGCGCGCCGGCCCGGCGGAAAAGAGGGCGGGTTCGTGCGCTTCACGGTCGAAGACAACGGCGTGGGCATCACGCGCGAGCTCGAGGGGCGCATCTTCGAGCCGTTCTACACGACCAAAGGGCGCGAGCGCGGCACCGGGCTGGGGCTGTCGGTGAGCTTCGGCATCGTGCGCGACCACGGCGGCGAGCTGCACATGGAGAGCGAACCAGGGCAGTGGACGCGCTTTTTTGCCGACATCCCGGTGTGGGACGGGGCGGCCGCCGAGCCAAACGCCGCCTGACAGGCTCAGCGGGGACGGGCGGCTTGGGTTCCCTTGCCAACACGGCCCTTGTAGGCGACATCTTCGCTGGCAGGTCAGCCCGCGACGGGCGGACGCAGACCCGCAGCGGAGCGCTCATGGTGGAACTGCTCTTATCGCCCGACGCCTGGATTTCCTTGGTCGTGCTGACGGCGATGGAGATCGTGCTCGGCATCGACAACATCGTGTTCATCACGATTCTCGCCGGCCGCTTGCCCAAGGGCGAGCAACTGCGCGCGCGGCGCCTGGGCATCGCGGTCGCGTTGCTCTCCCGCTTGGCGCTGCTGTCCGCTATCGCCTGGATCATCCGCCTGACCGAGCCGCTCTTTCACCTCGTCCGCGACTGGAGCGGCAAGGACCTGATTTTGCTGGGCGGCGGCCTCTTCTTGCTCTGGAAGGCGACCCACGAGATCTACTCGAACATCGAGCACCCCGAGGGCGAAGGCCACCTCGCGGCCCCCGAGCCGGCGGACCGCGCGAAGCTCAGCTCGATCCTCTGGCAGATCGTGCTCATCGACATCGTCTTCTCCCTGGACTCGGTCATCACGGCCGTCGGCATGGCCGAGCACATCGCCATCATGGTCGCCGCCGTCCTCATCTCGGTGGGCGTGATGCTCGCCTTCGCCGGCCCCATCGGCGATTTCGTCCAGCAGCACGCGTCCGTGCGCATCCTGGCGCTGGCCTTCCTCGTGCTCATCGGCTCGATGCTCATCATGGAGGCCACCGGCCAGGCCGTCTCCAAGGGCTACATCTACTTCGCGATGGGGTTCTCGCTGCTCATCGAGATGCTGAACTTGCGGCGGCGCAGGCGCGCGATCGCGGAGGGCGTCGACTGACCCATGTCGGCCGTGGGGAGACCGCGCCGGTCGCTCACTTGCCGGCGATGAGCGCGTCCAGGTCGGCCAAGCAGGCGGCGTCGAAGGCGATCGCGCCGGACTTGCCGCTTTGGAAGCGCTCGGCGATGAGGTCGACGGCGCGCGAGCCCTCGATGGCCCAGTACATCAGGCAGTCCGAGCTCACGTCGTGGCCGTCGTGGTCGGGGTCTTCGTGGGGGCTGACCATCGGGGTGCCATTGTCCACGAGGCCGAAGAGGTGGCCGACCTCGTGGAGAAAGACGGTGCTCTCGGCCCGCGCGCAGACCTGACCGGCGAGACCGCCGAGTCCCGGGAGCCCCAGCAGCGGCGAGCTGTCGCAGCCGCGCTCGATGTTGTCGGAGAGCATCACGAGCCAGCTCCCACCGTAGGCGAAGCCGAGCACATAGCTCTGGTCGCGGTCGTCCTCGTAGCGCCCGTCGGTGTAGAGCACATGAATCGTCGCCTCGCCGGCGCGCGGCAGCACGCTCCGGTGAGCCTTGGCGCGGGCGCTGAGCTCGCCGAAGGTGCTGACGTGGCCGGCACCCACGGGGTCGAGCGCTTCGTCGATGACGAAGCGGATACCACCCGGTTTGGCCAGGTGGCCGTCACGCTCGAGCGCGTCGAGCTGCTCCTCGAGCTGAGCGAGGGCCGCAGCGTTCGGCGCGTGGCCCGCCACATGGTCGATCTCGACCATGAGCGCGTCGTATTTGCGCGCGGTCACGAGATCGGCGGGGCCGAAGCTGGTGGGCACCTCAGTGACCGTGGCGTCGGCGTCCGAGCTCGTGTCGGCATCAAGGGCGGCCGCGCCGGAGTCGCACGCGGCGGGCGCGCAACACAGCGCGGCGAGCAAGATGGATGTCGCAGGGATGGAGCGCATGAACTGCCCTGAAGGCCTCGGAGCCGGTCGAGCCGGGTGCGCTCATCGTACACGCCGCGACGGCTCAAGGCTCGCCCGGCGGCCCAGGCCCGGGCGAAAAGCTCGACGTGACGATAAAAACGAGGACCCGCCGCCGCACTGGCCCGCGATGAAACACAGGTCGGTCGAGCAGACGCCTCCCGGCGTGCAGGCGTCCCTGCTCACACCGGTGGCCGGCTCGCCGCGCTCAAAGCGTGCGGTGAGCCGCCCCGTCGGCGCGCCCCCCGGTGCCACCTGCTGCGCCGCCCTGGCCCAGGCGCGCGCGATGCGGCGTTGACGGGCGCGGCGCGGCGGGCGATGACCCGGGCCATGGAAGCCTTCGACCTCTATGGATCCACCCGCGAGCAGCTCGCGACGCAGCTCGAGCGCATCGGCGTGGGCGCGAAGCACGCGGCGCGGGTGGCGCGTGGCCTGCACCGGACGGGGCTACAGCTCGAGGACATCCCCGATCTCGGGCTGCGCCACGCCGCGACGATTCGCGCCCACAGCGCAGCCCCCGCGGTCACGATGGTCGACTCACAGGCGACCGGCGACGGCACGACGAAGCTGGTCGCGGCGCTGCACGACGGCGCGCGGGTCGAGGCGGTCATCATCCCCAACGGCGCGACCCGGGCGACCCTGTGCGTCTCGAGCCAGGTCGGCTGCGCGATGGCGTGTACCTTCTGCGCGACCGGCACGATGGGCCTTCGCCGCGGCCTCAGCGCAGGCGAAATCGTCAGGCAGCTCCACCTCGCTCGGCCGCTCGCCCAGAGCGCCGGCCGCCGCATCACGCGGGTCGTCTTCATGGGCATGGGCGAGCCGCTGCACCACTACGCGGCGACCCGCGACGCCATCGCCGTGCTCACCGACATGAACGGCCTGGCCCTCGCCCGCGACAGCGTCACGGTCTCCACCGTCGGCCTGCCCGCGCGCATCGACCGCCTCGGCCAGGACCTCGGCGGCCAGATTCAGCTCGCGCTGAGCCTGCACTCCGCCCGCCAAGAGACCCGCGAGCGGCTCATCCCCATCGCCGCCCGCCACGACCTGGCCTCGCTCCGGGCGGCGCTACAGCGCTACCCCCGCAAGCCCGGCGCCTGGCTGATGCTGGAGGTCGTCGTCATCCCCGGGATCACCGACACCGCCGAGGAGCTCGCCGCCATCGCGCGCTTCGCCGACGGTCTGGCCGCCATCGTCAACCTGATCCCCTTCAACCCCTTCCCGGGCGCGCCTTTCCGCGCACCGACCACCGGCGAGTTCATCGACGCCCGCCGCCGCCTGGACGCCCACGGCACCCGCGTCCGCCTGCGCCTCCCCCGCGGCCGCGAGCTCGCCGCCGCCTGCGGTCAGCTCGCCCTGCGCGGGCCCTCCGAGGTTGCCCGCGGCGCGCCCGCCGCAGTAGAGTGAGCCCATGCGACACCTCACGCTCATCGTCATGGCCCTCTCCCTCCCCCTGTCGGCTCTCGCGGCCTGCGACGGCGGCAAAGCCGGCTCCGGTGACAGCGGCACCTCCGACGTGAGCGAGGCGGGCGGCGACGTCAGCGCCGACGCGCCCGACGCGCCCGACGCGCCCGAAGCGCCAGATTCCACCGACGCCACCGACGCCACCGACGCCACCGACAGCGACGGCAGCGAGCTCGCCGTCCCGCCCGACACCTCGAACGCGTGCCCGACCGAGCTGCCGGACCCCAGCACGACCTGCAGCACCGAAGGGAAGCTCTGCAGCATCGGCAAAGAGTGCTGCTGCGGGAAGTGCTACCCGGCCGTCGCGTGCAAATGCTCCGGCGGCACCTGGGCCTGCTACAACACCGACGCCTGCCTGATCGCCGCCTGCCCCGACGCCACCGCGGACGCCGACGGAGCGGACGTGCCCGTGCTCGACGCGGCCACGGACACCGGCCCCGACGACGTGCCGCCTGCGGACACCACCCCCGACGTGAGCCCCACCGACGTCTCAGCCCCGGACGCCTCCTCGGCCTGCACCGCCGCCACCGCCGCCCTGGCCGCGACGATGTACGCCAAGCCGCAAGCGTTCACCGTGACGGTGCGCCTGGACCACGACTCGCTGGCGCCGCTCGGCTACTCCATCGCGCCGGGCCCCTACAACGCGCCCGACGAGACCGCCGCGCGCGCCGAGGCCACCAAGACCACCGGCCACGGCTCCGGCCCCCTGCTCGGCGGCCCCGCGCCCGAAGACGCCTGGATCTTCTACCAATCCCCCGGCGACTTCGGCGGCGTGGGCGTGGTCAGCGCCCGCACCGGCCTCGCGGCCTTCGGCGGCAGCATCGTCTGGGACGGCGCCGGCGACATCACCTGGCCCACGGCGTGGTCCCCCGCGAGCGAGCTGGCCGGCGGCTGCCCTCCCTCGGGCGATCTCGGCGCCTCGCGCGGGTTCGATCTCGTGACCGGCGATGTGCTCTCGGCGACCGACGTCAGCGCCGCGTTGGCCGTGGTCGCTGACACCGCCTTGCCCGCCGCCATGTGGCAGGGCGGCTACGCGTTTGACGCGGTGGTGCTTCGCTACCCGCGCAGCGTCGGGGTCTTTGACCCAGCGACCGCCGAGTGGATCGTGGTGCTCTCGGGCGGCTGGCTGGAGTAGGCCGGACGAGCGCCTACGGCTGCGGCGAGCGGCGGACGCGCGGCCCCAGCCACATCGCGCCGAGGGTCCAGAGCACCATCGCCGTCCAGCTCAGCCCCATGGCCGCCCCGGTGACGGGCATCAGCCACAGCGCGCCGCCGGTCTTGTGGATGATGACCGGCGCGAGCACGTGCAGCAGCGAGGACAACCCCGCCAGCAGCACCACCGCGCTGGCGACCAGCGGGTGCAGCCGCGTCAGCATGAAGAGGTGGCCGAGTATCAGGAAGACCACGGACACCGTGAACAGGTGCTGGTGGAACACATCGAGGATCCACGGCCACTGGCTGTCCGCGCTCGCCACGGCGGGCTCGGGCTCGTCGTCGGGCAGGTCGATGTCCATGGCGTCATCGGCGGCCGGCGCGGTCGGGGCGCTCGGGGAGGCGCTGGCGTCCACGTAGCGAGCGGCCACGCTGGGCCCGGCGCCTGCCGACTCGAGGTCGGAGCCGATCCGGTCTGCGTAGATGGCCCACGAGGTCCAGATCCCCGTGCCGATGAAGAG
>CAZNZH010000220.1:3622-8313 GCA_964577445.1 uncultured Myxococcales bacterium | reverse complement strand
GTGCACCCTCTGGCATGTCGCTTTTTTTCAAAAGAAACGCACCTTCCGGGACTGGGAGGTGCGTTTTCCCCGATGGTCGGGGCCATGGCGGCGATTGGAGGCTGCCGGAGCCGCCTCAGGCCGTCGTGGGACCCGGCTAAAAGACCGGTCGGGTCCCGAGCCCACCTTTTGCTCAGCGTGCGGCTGTGCCGGCAACAGCGTCGGGTCAAGCGGCTCGCTCGTGCTGAAGGGGCGCCTCGGGCCCGACGACGACGCGCTGCTGCTACTAGCGCTTGAGGCGGCGCGGGAGCTGGTGCGCGAGGAGGCGCACAGCGCCGGGGAGGAGCGCCGGGATCTTTCCGCGGAAAGATCCGACGCCCTCGGGAAGCTCGCGGAGAGCTGGCTGGCCCACGGGCCGGGCGAGCTCGCGGGAGGCGAGCGACGTAGGGCCTCAGACACGACCAGCCTGCCCGACGCCCCCGGCGCTCCCGCTGGCGGCGGCTAGCCCTCGAGCTTCGCCCGGTACTCGCGCATCGCTTGGCTCGCGGTGGGCCGGTCCAAGAAGCTCGCCAGCTCCTCAAGGTCGAGCGCCGGCAGCGCCCGAGATCGGGCGGCGGGCAGGAACTTGTCGCCGTCGAGGACGTGGGCCTCAAGCCGCCCCTTGCGCCAGAACCAAACCTCGCCCACGCCGAGCCTGCGGTAAATCTCCAGCTTGTTGAGATTTCCCGAGGTCCAGATCACCTCGATGGCCAGGTGGGGCAGCGTCTCGATCTCGGGCTGGTCTCCGAAAACGTAGCATTCATCAGGCTCAAGGCCGCACTCAAGCGCCCTCTCCTTGAGCGTCCACGCGCCCACGGGGGTGAACTCGATGCCGCGCACCAGACAGAAGGTCTCGACCAAGCGACCGACGAACGACTTCAGGACCTCGTGTGAGCGGGAAGGCGACATGATCTCGATCTCCCCATCGAGGTACGCGATCCGCGGCCCGCCACGATCGCCGCGCAACTCGAGCAGGCGCTCGAAGCCGTCCCAGGTCGCCCCGGTAAAGTGGTTGATCCTGTCGCCCTCGGCGGCTTGGCCCTGCTGCTGACGGGTCTGTGCGGTAGCGCTCATGGGCTCATCGTACCATCGGTCAGTTCGAAGTGAAGCATGCCGCCGGGTTGGCCGAGCGTGCGGGGCTTGGCGAGCGCAGGGCACCTCGGACCACCGCATCCGCCGCACGATGCTCCGCGGCTATGTGAGACCGGCGTCGGTCAGCGCCCGCACCAGCAGGTCCGGCACGCCGACGTGAACCGCCCAGCGCTCCAGGTGCGCCGTGTCGAGCCTCGGACCGGCGAGCTTGAGGACGCCCCAGACGTCCAGCCATCGCCGTTCGGAGACCTCTGACGAGCCAGGGCATTCCGAGATCGTCGAGGACCGCGACGAACGCCACGAGCGCGCGACCGACTTCACCGCCGCTCACCGGGCCTTCGAGGCCATGCAGCGCTGGACCATCGCGGCCAAGTCCGCGCCGTAGTGCAATTCGACGAAGCGCACGACCCGCTCGTCGTGTGACAGCTCCGGCTCGCTCTTGACGAGCGCGTTCCACGCCATGGCGCGCGTCATGTCGCTCAGCTCCATCGCGAGCGCAAGCCGGCGGGCAGGACCGGCCTCACGAAGTAGGCGGATGTGCTCGCGCTCCGCGGCGACGGAGGTATCGGGAGACTGCGCTCTCACGGCGCGAGTATCTCACCCGTGGCTGCGCGCTTCAACTTGGGCGGGGCGTTCAGTCGCCGGCTGCGGCGTCGGGGGCGTCGGGCAGGTTGGTCGCGTCGGCCCAGATCGGCGAGTCCTCCCCGGTGTAGCCGCCTGTCGTGAGCACCACGTCCTCGCTGGCCGAGAGGGCGCAGTCGCCCGCGTCGGCGCGGAGGGTGAGCGTCGCCCTGAGGCCGACGAGCTCGGCGAGGGGGACGTCGTTGAAGAACACGAGCACGGAGGGGGTCTCCCAGCGGCCGTCTACCTTGGTCGGACGCAGGGCGGGGCTGAGGCTGTGCAGCGCCAGCTTGTCGCCCGAGTCGACGAAGACGCTGACGCGGACGGGGTTGTCGAGGGGGACCGGCGAGACGAGCCCGAGCTGGGCGAATTGAAAGCCTTGAAAGCCTAAAATCACGCCCAGGGGCGCGCCCGGTGTCACGGGGCCGCGGACGAGCTCCGAGTCGAGGACGTAGAGCGACCCGGTCTCGGGGCAGGCGGGCAGCGGGCCGGGGCTGGTGTCCTGGGCGTCTGCGGACGGCGGGAGCTCCGAGATCTTGGCGGGATCGCAGCCCGTCAAGAGCGCGGCGGCGCAGGCGAGCGCCAGGGTCAGGGCCAGCGGGGCGCGCGATTGGGCGTGGGTCGGCATCAGTGCTCCCAGGTGAGGTCGACGACGACGATAGCGGCGGTGCGGCCGGCGAGGAAGACGTAGTCGAGATATTCGAAGCGGACGACGTCGACGCCGAGGCCGACGCGCAGGATGTGGTCGGCAGCGACGGGGAGGCTGAGCTCCGCCGAGACACCGCCGGTCAGAGAGGCCATGGGGCCTAGCTCCTTGTCGGCGGTGCGGCGCGCGGGCACGGCGGGGGCGGTGTCGTAGCGGGCGCGGTAGAAGCTCGCGCCGTCTTGGAGGTAGCCGCGGACCTCGGCGCTGAGCGTGAGGCGGTCCGACCAGAGCGCGCCGCTGACCCGCGCGGTGACGGTGTGCGCGGTGACGCCCCAGGTGTCGCCGAAGAAGCGGTATTCGCCGAGGACAAAGACGTGCGGGACGACGCGGGCGCGGACGCGGGCGAGTGCGATGCCGCGAACGCGCTCGCTGGGGACGGCCTCGGCCACCGCGGTGACGTGGGCGTCGCCGCCGGGCGCGTAGAGGCGCACGAAGCGGTAGGGGTTGGCCTGGTAGCCCGAGACGAAGCTGGCGCCGACAGAGATGTCGAGGGCGACGGTCTTGCTGAGGATGTGGGTCCAGCTCGCGTCGGCGGAGTGGGTGGTGCGGGAGCGGTCGAGGTTACCGTGGCGGCCGACCTTGGAGGCGGCGAAGCCGTAGCGCAGGGCCAGCGTGGCGTGGCGGTCGAGGAGGTCGATGGTCTGGCTGAGCCCGACGCCGTGGGTGCGGAAGTCGGGCTCCAGGGAGACCGTGTAGCCGAGCCCGGTCACGGTGCCGCGGCCGAAGTCCCAGGCGGCGCCGACGGCGGCCTCGGTGCGGGTCTCCTCGAAGCCGCGCGGCGAGGCGGCGGTGACCAGATCGACCGACGCCGCCGAGATGATGTCGAGGGTCACGCGGGCGTCGAGGGTCGCCGGGCCGGCGTTCACCGCGCCCGACACGCTGGGCGACACGACCGTCACGCCGTCGTTGTCGGTGTAGACCATGAGGCTGCTGGCGGCGCCCTGCTCGGCGAGCGCGGACCCGCTCGCGAGCAGCAGGAGCAGGAGCGGCGCGAGCCGGCGCCTAGTCGCAGCCACAGCCGCCCCCGTCGTCGCCGTGGCCACCCTGAGCGCCCTCGCGCACCGCGTAGACATGCTCTCGTGCGGCGGCGCGTTGGGCGCACGGAGCCCAGCGCATACGGCGGTCGGCGTGCACGCCACGCTCCCAGGGTGGGACGTGGACGCAGCCGGCGGCGCCGAGGGCCAGCAGCGCGATGACGACGAGCCACCTCACCGGGCGAGCCTCGGCAGGCCCGGCCCCCTCGAGGAGCGCGAGGCCCTCGGCGCCGCCGACGATGAACGCCGTCTTGGTCAGGACCTCCGCGTCGACGGCGGTGCGCGCGAGCACGGTCGCGCTCTGGCTCGCCGTCGCAGGCCAGCCGGTGCGCAGGTCCATGATGTGGTGGTAGCGCCGCCCCCCGATGATGGCGAAGCGCTCGTAGTCGCCGCTGGTCGAAAACGCCGCGTCGCGGACCGCCACCACGCCGAGCAGCTCGCCCCGGATCCGCGGGTGCGCGACGCCGACCTGCCAGGCGCGCTCGCCGTTTTGGCCGGCGCAATAGAGATCGCCGCCAAGCTGCACCGCGAAGTCGCCGAAGCCCCGCCCGCGCAGCATCGCCACGACGCTATCGACCGCGGCGCCCTTGCCGATGCCGCCGAGGTTCACCAGCATCCCCGGGCGCGCGAGCCGGGCGGTCCGCGCCCTGAGGTCGACTCGCAGCCCCTCGTAGCCGATGCGCGCCAGCCGCGCGGCGATGTCGGCGTCGCTCGGGACCTGCGCGAGGCGCGTGGGCTGGTGGCTGCCGGGCGGAGTGTCGAAGCGCCAGATCTCGGCAAGTGGCGCAAATGTCACATCGAATATGCCATGGGTCTCGCGACTCGCCGCCAGCGCGCGCGCCAAGACGGCGGCGGTCTCCTCGGCGACGGGGACGGCCTGGCCGCCGGCTGTGCGGTTGAGGCGCGAGATGTCGCTGTCGCGCAGCCACGTGCTCCACAACCCCTCGAGGCGGGCGATCTCGTCGAGGCCGCGCCGGGCCGCGTCGCGTGCGGAGGCGACGCGGGCCTCGGTGGCGTCGAGGGGGCAGACGCTGATAGTGCCGCGGGTGCCCATGACTGTCTCGGTGACCGTGACGCGGCCCGGGCAGCCGCCGGCGCCGTCCAAGACGGGCGGCGTCACGGCCGGAGCGGCGAGCAGGGACAGGGCGATGAGCCAGGTTGGAGTCACGGCGTCACAGGGTGCGCAGAAACGCGATGAGGTCTTCCAGCTTTTGCCACGG
>CAZNZH010000220.1:0-3612 GCA_964577445.1 uncultured Myxococcales bacterium | reverse complement strand
CGCTCGTTATAGCCGACCTCACCCGGCGCCAGGACCGGGTGGCCCGGCGTGGCCAGCACCTCCCGCAGCGAGCGGGCCCGCCCGTCGTGCAGCAGCCGGGTCTCCGGGCGGTCCCACAGCCCGCGCAGCGGCGTCGCGCCGAAATGCACGCCATCGGCGCGCTGAATGGTCTGCGGAAATGTCACGATGAAGCCCAAATTGACCAGCGAGCTGTCGTGCCCGTCGGGTGAACGCGACGGCGAGATGACCGGCGGGAAGCGCACGGGCGCGCCGAAGGGCGAAAAGGGCACGGGCAGGCTGGCCGTGGTCGACAGGGGCAGGGGGTGACAGATCGCGCAACCGACCGCGGGGTCGGCATAGATCGCGGCGCCGCGGCGCGCCGAGGGGAGGTCGAGCCGCGCGTTGGGGTTCGGCAGCAGCCGCGACGTGCGCGCCATGAAGAGCCCGATCGCGCGGGTGACGCCGTCGAAATCCAGGACGATCGGCGCCGTGTCGCCGGACGCGGTCTCGCGCACGAGCACGTCGCCAAAGCTCGTGTCTCGCCCGAGCAGCCGCCTGGCCCCGTCTCGGAAAAACGCGGCGCGGGTCGCGAAGGGCGTGTGCGCGTAGGGCCTCTCGGCGCACTCGGGCGGCGGGTTGCGCACGCAGTCCAGCACGTGGTCACAGCCGGCCAGCCCAGGCGAGGCGGCGCAGGTCGCCGGCGCCGGGTATTTGCTCCAGACGGTCGGGTCGAGCCCCTCGCAGCAGAAGTTCTCCTTACGCGCGAACTCGTTGAGCACCGGGAAGAAGTTGTCCTCGTCCATCGCGGACTCGACGAACCAGGGGCGCGTGTCGTAGAGACCGCGCTGCGCCATCACGGCCCGCGCGCCCCAGAGCATGTCGACCTGTAGCGGCATCACCACCGCGCGGGCGATGGCGCCGTTGTCGCGGTGGCAGTGCACGCAGGTCTGGTCGCCGTCGATGCCCACCTCCGAGGTCATCTCGTTGAGCGCCTCGCCGATCTCCGCGTCGGTCGCAGGGAAGGGCCCGGCGGAGGTGTCGCCCACCACGAGCGTGCGGCGCGACTCGGGGCCGGCGGCCGGGTCGAGCAGCGACAGCGACTCCGCCAGCCGGTCGGCCGTCAGCAGCCGGTCACCGACAGCCGCGATATCCTTCGGGTTATAGCCTGTCGTGAGCAGCGGCCCGGGCAGAGCGGCGAGCGCCCCGTCGGCGGCGATGCTGAACCCCTGCACCTCGTTGGAGCCCGAAAACGCGACGTAGAGCCGGTCGCCGACGACGACCATCGCCTCGGGCAGCGCGCCCGCGACGATCCAGGTGTCTCGCGGCGGCAACCACGCGACGGCCTCAGGCTGCCAGGTGTCCGGCGCCGGAATGAGCAGCCCCCGCTCGGGGCGGTCGGGGTCGACGTCGCGGTAGTCGTGACAACAGATCGAGTCCGACGTGTAGCGGTGCACCTCCCGCAGCGTCGCGATGTCGACCACGCCGATCTCGTTCTGCACGTCCTGAAAGACGACGTTGGCGGTGCCGTCGCCGGGCCGCCCGTCCCCGTCCAGGTCGCGCCCCTCCTCGGCCGGCAGCCCATGCCCGCGGCCGATATCGGTGACGTAGAGGTAGCCGCCAGCGACCGCCAGCCCGCCGACCGGCGAGTGCAGGTCGATCCAGCTAATCCCCGCCGCCGCGCCCAAGCTGGTGGTCGTCGCGTCACCGTCGGCGTCGATGGCCGCGCCGGTCAGCCCGTCAAAGACCGCGATGGTGCTGCCAGCGACCGCGCCGACGAAGAGCCGCCGCCCGTCCGCGCTCACCGCCATCGGGCCGGGGTTCGTCCCGGTCGGGACCCCCATCGGATCCTCCGGGCGCACCCCATCGTAAGACGTCCGCGTCACGCGAAACCCGCCGCCCGTCTCGACATCCCACGCCAGCACCGAGTCCTTCCAGCGGTTCGCGAGATACACGCGGCGCCCGTCCGGCCTCCACAGCACACTCTCGGTGTAAAACGGCACCGGCACCCGGGCCACGACCGCGTCGCTGCGCGCGTCGAGCACGACCGCCCGGTCCGAGTAGCGCAGCGTCACGACCACGTAGCGCCCGCTCGGGTCCAGCGCGCAGTCGTAGGGCGAGGCGCCGAGCCGGACCCGGCGCGTGACCGCCCAATTCACCAGATCGACGACCGCCACATACTCGCCCGGCTCGTCCTCGGTGCCCCCGAGCATCACCCACGCCTTGCCGCCGTCAGGCGCGACGCACAGCGCTCGGGGCCGCTCGCGGTGCGGCTGCGGCGAGTAGAGCGGGTCGCCGGGTTGCAGCGGGTTGACCGGCGGCGAGAGCGTCGTCATGGCGCCCGCGTCGTCGCTGGAGCAGCCGCCCAGCGCGAGGCCGACGCTCGCCGCCAGCAGCGTCCACGCCGCGACTGTGGCCCGCGCCGCGCTCACGGGCCCCCCTCGATCCACTCGCGCAGCGCCCGGCACTCCGGGTCGCTCGGCGCCTCGAAGACCGCGCCGCCCCCGTGGCTGCCGGCGCCGCCGATCGCCAGGGCGCGCCGCAGCAGGGTCGTGTCGAGCGCGCGGTCCGCGTCGAGGAAACCCAGCGTCGCCAAGTAGTTCGCGTCGATCTCCGCCTCCGTCAGCGGCCGCTTTGCGTAGTCGCCGATCTCGGGCTGGCGCCTCTGTAGCGGCGCATACAAGGCATACGGGCGCTCGGCCTGCCCGTGGCAGCTCGCGGTGCCGCATCGCTGCGTCAGGACCTCGCCCGCGCGCGCGGCGAAGGCCTCGCGGTCGGGCGAGCGCAGCGGGGCCAGGTCGCCGAGGCCGTCGGCGTCGCAGCCGGCGGCGCTCATGAGCGCCAACGCGGCGAGGGCGGCGGCCAGCGCTCCCCGCGTTCGGGCCAATCGTGGTCGAAGCGCGCTCATCGGCCCACGAACGCCGCGCCGAGCTCGATCCAGCGCACGAGCGTCGCCAGCTCTTCGGGGGTCAGCCCCGGCGAGCCCGCGGGCGGGCAGACACCATCGACCGCCCGCGCCGCGTCAAGCTCCACACCGCGCAGGCGCTCGACGAGGTACGAGCGCCGCCCGCGGTAGCCAGCGGCGTCCACGTACTCGAAGCCGCCCGCCGAGCCGGCGCCGGGCCTCAGCAAGCTCTCGTAGGCGTCGGTGTAGTGCGTCGTGGGCGCGCCGCTCAGGGTCAAGCCGGCCTCCGCCGCGGCGCCCTCGTGGCAGGCGACGCACTTGGCGTCGAGGATCGGCTGAACGTCCTCGCGAAAGTCCACCATCCGAAAGGACTCCGGCCCCACGACCGGTGGCTCCAGGGGCCTGTGGCGGTCCGAATCCTCATAGAGGGACGCGGTGATCGACGCCTGGGTCACGAAGTCCGTCGGTGGCCTGAGGACCGCGTCCCGCTCGCCGCTCATGGCCCCGTGGCAGCCGGCGCAGCGCACCGCAAACGAGCTCGCGGGGATGCCGACCGGGAAGCGCTCGCCGGGCGCGACGGCGTACCAATGGTGTTGCAGCGTGCCCACGGCCATGAAGCTCGCGTCCAGGGTCACCAGACGCACCGAGACCTTCGCCGGGATGTGCGCCGCCAGGCTCCCGTCGGCCGCTGGCGGCAGCTCGAACGCGAC
>CAZNZH010000219.1:0-8445 GCA_964577445.1 uncultured Myxococcales bacterium | reverse complement strand
GCGGCCGCCGTGGAGGCCGCGCCGCCCGCTGGGGTCCACCTGCTGGTCGAGACCCGCCGCGCGGTGCCGGCCCTCGAAGGGGAGGGCGGCGCGGTCAGCGAGGCCCCGCTGCTGGGGCTCTTGGCCAGCCTCCGCCACGAGCAGCCGGCGCTCCGGGTCACCCACGTCGACCACGACGCCGGCGCGCCCCACTCCGGCATCGCGCCCGATGGCGCCTGGCAACTCGTCGAGGCCGAGCTGCTCGCCCAGCCCCGCGGAGACCTCGACGTCGTCTCTCGCGGCGGGCGGCGCTATGTGCGCCGGCTGACCCGCGCGCTGTTCCCCAGCGAGCCGCCCACGGGCGAGGTGCCCCGCCGCTGGCTGCTCACCGGCGGGCTGGGCGGCGTGGGCCAGGTGCTCGCCGAGCGCCTGGTCGAGGACCCGGCGGCGCGCCTGCTGCTCGTGGGCCGCACGCCCGAGGCGGAGCTCTCCCCGGAGGCCGCCAGCGCCTTGGCCCGCCTCAGCGCCCGGGCCGACGTCGCCTACGCGGCCCTCGACATCGCCGAGCCCGGGGCGCTCGCCGCCGCCGTCGAAGCCCAAGAGGCCGCCTGGGGTGCGCCGCTCGAGGCCGTCGCGCACCTCGCGGCCGTCATGGACAGTTGCCTCGTCGCCCGCCTGGGCCCGGCCGAGCTCCTCGCGTCGCTGCGCCCTCGGCTGCTGGGGACCCTCGCCGCGGCGTCGCTCCTGGACGACCGCCCCCTCGCCCGGTTTTTCGACCACACCTCCGTCAACGCGCTCTTCGGCGGCTTCGGCGCGGGCGCCTACTCCGCCGGCTGCCGCGTCGGCGCGGCGGTGGTCGCCGGCCTCCGCGCCCAAGGGCGCCGCGCCACGTCGCTGTCCTGGTCGCTCTGGGACGACCGCGGCGTCACCCGCGGCATGCCCGTCGAGGGCCTCGCCCGGCGCCGCGGTTACTCGCCCATCGACACCCGCCGCGGCGCCGACGCCATGGCCATCGCCATCCGCCAGGCGCCCGCCTCCTGGCTCATCGGCCTGGACGACCGGGCGGCACCGATCCGCCGCCTCCTCGACGAGGGCCCCGTCCTGGGAGACGACGATGTGCCCCGGGCCCCGTCCGCGGGCCCCGCAGCCCCCGCGGCCACAGGCCAGGGCGGTCAAGCCCGCGACGCCTGCGAGCGCCGCCTCGCCGCCATCTGGCGCGACCTGCTCGCGGTGGACGCCCTGGGCATCGACGACAGCTTCTTCGACCTCGGCGGCCACTCGCTCTTGCTGGCCAAGCTCCAGGCCCGCGTCGAGGCCGAGTTTCAGCGCGCCACCCCGATGATGGTGCTCTTTGAGCAGCCGACCATCCGCAAGCAAGCCGCCTGGCTCAGCGCCGGCGTCGGCCCCGCGCCCGCGCCCGACACCGCCTCCCGCGACCGCGCCGCCCGCCAGCGCCAAGCCCTGTCCCGCCCGCGCCCCAGCCGAAGGAACTAGCCCCTTGTCAGCGCACCCCCCCCAAGCCGACCTCCCGGCCGCCGCCGCCCCCACCGACGACCGCGTGGCCGTCATCGGCATGTCCGGACGCTTCCCGAGCGCCCCCGACCTCGACGCCTACTGGCGGCTCCTCGAGTCCGGCCAGGAAGGCACGACCCGCTTCTCCGCCGCACAGCTCCGCGCCGCCGGGGTCGACGACGCCCTGGTCTCCGACCCGGACTACGTGCCCGTCCGCGGCGTGCTCGACGACGTCGACGCCTTCGACGCCGACTACTTCCGCATGAGCCCCCGCGAAGCCGAGCTGACGGACCCGCAGCACCGCCTCTTCTTGGAGGCCTGCCACGCCGCGCTGGAAGACGCGGCGCTCCTGGTCGCCCCCGGCGGCCTTCGCGTCGGCGTCTACGCCGGCTGCTCCGCCGACACCTACCTGACCGAGCTGCTGCTGCGCGATCGCGCGCTCCTCCACAGCCTGGGCGGGCTCCAGGCCGTGGTCGGCAACGACAAGGACCACCTGGCGACCCGCGTCGCCTACAAGCTCGATCTCCGCGGCCCGGCCCTCACGGTGCAGACCGCCTGCTCGACCTCCCTGGTGGCCATCCAGCTCGCCTGGCAGGCGCTGATGACGTGGCAGTGCGACGTGGCGCTGGCCGGCGGCGCGTCGATCCTCGTCCCCGTCGTCGGCGGCACCATGCGCCAGCAGGGCGGCGTCACGTCCCACGACGGGCACACGCGCACCTTCGACGCCCGCGCCACCGGGGCGGTCGGCGGCGACGGGGTCGGCGTGGTGGTCTTAAAGCGCCTCGCCGACGCGCTGCGAGACGGCGACCCCATCCGCGCGGTGCTCTGCTCAGCCGCGGTCAACAACGACGGGGCCGCGAAGGTCGGTTACTCCGCACCCGGCGTGGACGGTCAGGCGGCCGTCATCGCCGACGCGCTTTTGCTGGCCGACGTCAGCGCGGACACCATCGGCTACGTCGAGGCCCACGGCACCGCCACGCCGCTGGGCGACCCCATCGAGGTGCGCGCGCTCACCCGAGCCTACCGCGAGGACACGGACCGCTCGGGCTTCTGCGCCCTGGGCTCGGCCAAGAGCGCCATCGGCCACCTCAACGCCGCCGCGGGCGTGGCCTCCTTCATCAAGACCGCGCTGGTGCTCGAGCACGCCACCATCCCGCCCGTCGTCGGTTACGAGACCCCAAATCGCGAGCTGGCGCTTGATGAGACGCCCTTCCGGGTGCCGTCCGTCGCCGAGCCCTGGCCCGCCGGCACCTCCCCCCGGCGGGCCGCCGTGAGCTCCTTTGGGCTCGGTGGCACCAACGCCCACGCCATCTTGGAGGAGGCGCCGCCGCGGCCGCCCGAGCCCCCGCGCACCTCCGCGGAAGCCCCGCCCGAGATCATCCGGCTCACCGCCCGCTCCGAAGACGCCCTCGACCGCTACGTGGCGCGGCTCTCCAGATGGGTCGAGGCGCACCCCGACGCGTCGCTGGCCTCCGTCGCCCACACCCTCGAGAGCGGGCGCCGGCACTTCCCCCACCGTCGCGCCTTCGTCGCGGCGACCCTCCCGGAGCTTGAGGCCGCCCTGGCCGCGGCGCCGGTCGCGTCCGGCCTGGCGAGCGTCGACGCGCCCGCCCGGGTCGCGCTGCTCTTCCCGGGCCAGGGCACGCAGCGCGCCGGCATGGGCAGCGCGCTGTACCACGGCGACCCTCGGTTTCGCGCGCAGGTCGGCCGGGTCGCGGACCTCTGCGCGCCGCAGCTTGGCCACGACCTGCGCGCGCTGCTCTTTTCCGACCCCGCCGACCTCGACCGCTCAAACGGCCTCCTACAAGAGCAGGTGAACGCTGGGCCGGCGCTCTTCGCGATCTCCTACGCCAGCGCGATGCTCTGGCTCGACCGCGGCGTCGAGCCCGCGTTTTTGCTCGGTCAGAGCACCGGCGAGTACGTGGCGGCGGCGGTCGCGGGCGTGCTCTCCGTCGAGGACGCGCTCACGCTGCTCATCGCCCGTGGCCGCCTGCTGGACTCGGTGCCCCGCGGCTCGGTCCTGCACGTCGCGCTGTCGCCGGCCGAGCTCGAGCCCCACCTGCCCGACGACGCCTGGCTCGCGCTGATCAACGGCCCGCGCGCGTGCGTGGTCACGGGCTTGCCCGCCGCCATCGACACGCTCGAGACCCGCCTGAACGCGCTCGAGGTGCCGACCAAGCGCATCCGCGTGTCGGTCGCGGCCCACAGCCCGATGCTGGCGCCCATCACCGAGGCCCTGGGCGTCGCCGCCCACGCTGTCGCCCTCGCCCCGCCGCGCATCCCCATCGTCTCGGGCAGCACCGGGCGGCTGCTGAGCGACGCCGAGGCGACCGACCCCGACTACTGGGTGCGGCACCTCGTCGAGCCGGTCCAGCTCGCCCGCGCCATGCAGACCCTGGGCCGCGACGAGAGCCTCGTGCTCATCGAGGCCGGCCCCCACCGCTCCATGAGCGCCTTGGCCGCCTATAACCTGCCTGGACACACGGTCTTGGCCACCCTCCCGGCCGACGACGACCCGGCCGACCAAGACCCGGCGCGCTGCCCTCGGCGCGAAGCCTGCGACCTCGCCCGGCTGTGGGCCAGCGGGGTCCAGCTCCCGCCGAGGCGACCCAGCGACGCCGCGCCCCCGCGCCGCATCAGCCTGCCCACGACCCCCTACGACCACGCGCGCTACTGGCCCGCCGACGATCGCCGGCGGGCCCCGGCGCGCGCGGCGGCGGCGCCCGCGGTCGAGCGCCCCCGCCGCCACCCGCGCCCGGCGATGGCGGTGGCTCATGTCCCCCCGCGCACCGACGCCGAGACGCTCATCGCCGACATCGTCTCCGATCTCCTCGGCATCGAGGGGGTCGGCGCGGACGACGACTTCTTCTCCCTCGGCGGCAGCTCGCTGATCACGCTTCAGCTCATCCAACAGGTCAAGGCGCGCCTGGGCGCTGAGCTGCCGGCCGCGGCGGCCTTCCAAGGGCTGACCGTCGCCCGGATGGCGACCTTCCTCGACGCCACCGCGATCACCGCGGCGTCCGGCGTGCGCGTCGACGGGGGCGGCCCCGTCGCGGCGGCGGCCCTGGGCCCAAACGTCGTGCCCATACGCGAGTCGGGGTCGCGCCGACCGCTCTTCTTCGTGCACCCCGCCGCGGGCATCGTGTTCCCGTACTTCGAGCTGGCCCGCCGCCTGGGCCCCGAGCAGCCCTTCTTCGGGCTGCAGGCCGCGGGCCTTGACGGCGACGAGGAGCCGGACCCGCGCGTCGAGGACATGGCGGCGCGCTACCTGCCGCAGATCCTCGCCATCCAGCCCGAGGGCCCCTACCTCCTCGGCGGCTACTCCTTCGGCTGCTACGTCGCCTACGAGCTGGCGCTGCGCCTTCAGGAGCGCGGCGCTGAGGTCGCCCTGCTCGCGCTGGTCGACGAGGGCGCGCCGGTCGAGGGGCACCGGCCCACGGTCTCCGAGATCACCCGGCTCTGGCTCGGCAGCGCCGGTCGCAGCTTCCTGGGCCACCTGCGCGACTACCTGTACCTGCGGACCCGCCAGCCCTCGGGCGACCGCCCCGCGCGGCCCAGCGGCAGCATCTCGCTCTTTCGCGCGCGCCCCGACGGCCTCCGCCAGTCCACCCTGCGCGCCATCGTTCAGCGCTCGGCGATGGCGGCGCTCTTGCCCGCCGACGCCCACGGCACGGCCCTGGACCAGCCCGCGATGCGCCCGCTCTTCGAGCTGTTGGTGCTGCACCTCAAAGAGACATTTCGCTATGCGCCCTCGGGGCCCTTTCGAGGACCGGCGACGCTCTTCAAGTCCGACTGGTCCGTCGATCGCCCGTTCTGGGAGCGCGCCGACCCCGACCCCACCTTGGGCTGGTCGCGTCTGATCAGCGGGCCGCTCGACATGCGGCGAATCTCCGGCGACCACCTCGCCGTTTTGCGTGACCCGCACGTCGGTCGCTTGGCGGACGAGCTGACCCAGGCCATAGCCGCCATAGGGGCCTGATTCAGCGCGCCATCGGGGTTGTGACACCCCCCCCCTGTGACACCCGCGCGTCGCCATCGGCGAGCCTGACGAGCTTTGCATCTCCTCGCATTGAGAAGACAATCCGCGCGAAGGAGGCGTCACCAGTGCCTCGAGTCCACGGATATCGCGTCGGCGAGGTCGTCCATCTGGGCGCCGTCTCGACCGTCTACCGGGCCATCCGCGAGTCCGATGGCCTCCCCGTCGTGCTCAAGTGGCTCTCGTCCCCCTCGCCGACCCTGGGCGATTTGGCACGCTATCGCCTCTCCTTCGAGACGATGCGCGATCTCGACCTCCCCGGCGTGTCCCGCGTCCTGGCCCTCGAAGAGCACGAGCGCCGCCCGCTGCTGGTCATGGGCGATATCGGCGGCACCACGCTGGCCGACCGCCTCCGCGCGCGCCCCCTGTCCCTCGATGAGGTGCTGGCCATCGCCGTCAGCATCACCGACGCCCTGGGCCGGTTGCACACCCGCGGCATCGTTCACCGCGACATCAACCCCAGCAACGTCGTCATCAACGAGGCGGGCGAGCTGGAGCTCATCGACTTCGACCTGGTGACGCGCCCGCGCGCCGCGCGGGTCGACCCGCAGAGCCTGCGCACCCTGAGCGGCACCCTGGCCTACATCTCGCCAGAGCAGACCGGCCGGATGAACCGCAGCGTCGACCACCGCACCGATCTCTACGCGCTCGGCGCCACGCTCTACGAGCTGCTCAGCGGCGCGGTCCCCTTCGCCGAGACCGACTCCGCCGCGCTCATCCACGCGCACCTCGCGGTCATCCCGCGCCCCCTCGAGGACGTCGCGCCGCACGTCCCCGACGCCGTGGCCGCCATCGTCATGCGGCTGCTCGCGAAGGCGCCCGAGGACCGCTACCAAGGCGCGCCGGGCCTGCGCGCGGATCTCGAGCGATGCCTGACCGCCGTCCGGGAGGGGGCCCCGCTCGCGCCCTTCGCCCTGGGCACTCGCGACGTCTCGCCGCGGCTACAGGTCTCACAGCGCCTCTATGGCCGCGAGCGCGAGGTGGAGCGGCTCCTGGGCGCCTTCGGCCGGGCGGCTCAGGCGCAGGCCGAGCTGGTCTTGGTCGAAGGCAGCTCTGGGGTCGGGAAGTCCGCGCTGGCCCGCGAGCTCTACCGGCCCATCATCGCGCGGCGCGGACGCTTCGTCTGGGGTAAGCACGACCGGCTGCACACCGTGCCCTACGCCGCGCTCGCCGGCGCGCTCCGGGAGTTGGTGCGCGACATCCTCGCCGAACCCGAGGCCGAGATCGCGCGCTGGCGGGTCAGCCTGCTCGAAGCCCTCGAGGGGGCGAGCGCCGTCGTCACCGAGCTGGTGCCGGATCTCGAGCTGGTGCTCGGCCGTCAGCCGCCGGCCCCGACCTTGGGCCCAGCCGAGGCGAAGCACCGCTTTCAGCGCGCGCTCATCCGGTTCATCCGGGCCTTCGCCCGGCCCGAGCACCCCCTGGCGATCTTCCTCGACGACCTGCACTGGGCCGATGCGCCCACGCTCGAGTTGCTGCGGCTGCTGCTCGAGGACTCGCGCACGCGCCACCTGCTGATCGTCGCGGCGTGGCGAACCGATGAGGCCGGCCCCGGTCATCCGCTCCGCGAGGCCATCGCGGCGCTCGACCGCGGCCACACCACGGTCAGTCGGTTGGCGCTCGATCCCTTGAGTGAAGCCGACACCACGCAGCTCCTCGCCGACAGCCTGGCCAGGGCGGCGGCTGAAGTCGCGCCGCTCAGTGATGCTATCTTCGCGAAAACACAGGGAAATCCATTCTTTCTCGAGCGCTTCATCCGCTCGCTAAGCGAGGACGGGAGCCTCGGCTTCGACGCCACGACGGGCCGCTGGGAGTGGGATCTCGAGCGCATCCGCGGCCGCGACGTGGCCGACAACGTCGCCGAGCTCATGGCGCACAAGCTGCAAGCGATGGCGCCGCCCGTGCGCGATGTGCTGCGGCTGGCGGCGTGCATCGGGAGTCAGTTCGACCTCGCCACCCTCGGGGTCATCGCCCAGCGCGGGCCGCGGGACATCGCGGATCTCCTGGGGCCGGCCATCGAGGAGGAGCTGGTCGCCCCGCTGGGCACCAGCTACGAGATGGTGCCGCTGTTGGACACCCCGATCGGTGCCGAGCTCGGGGGCGGTTCGGGCATCGAGTACCGCTTCGTCCACGACCGGATCCGCGAGGCGGCCTACGCCCTGGTGCCCGAGTCGGAGCGTCCGGCGGTGCACCTTCAAATCGGCAGGTCGTTGCTGAGCGGAAGCGACGCGGCCGAGCTCGACGGCCGGCTCTTCGACATCGTCAATCAGCTAGACCGAGGTCATGATCTCCTGGTCGCGCGCGGCGAGCGGCTGACCCTGGCCCGTCTGAATCACACGGCCGGAGAGCGGGCCACGGCGTCCGCGGCATACGACGCGGCCGAGCGTTACCTGCGCTTGGGCCGTGAGCTCTTGCCCGGCGACGCGTGGGAGACCGAGCACGCCTTGGCGTGGGATCTCGTGCGGCTGCAGGCGCAGGTCGCGCTGATGTTGGGGCGGTTTGACGACGCCGCCGAGCTGCACGAGGTGCTGGAGGCGCACGGCGCGGACAAGGCGCAGACCGTCGACGTGGTGCTGATGCGCATCAACCAGCGGATGCGCGCGAGCGACCCCGCCGGCGCGATCGCGGAGGGTCTTCGCGGCCTCGCGATCTTCGGGTTTGACGAGCCGACGTCTCGAGGATCGTGGGACGCGGCCATCGGCGCGGAGGCGGCGTTCGTCGCGGCGCGGCTCGAAAACGTGGAGCTCGCGAGCCTGGCCGGGCGGGCCGCGGCGACCGACGGCGACGCCATCCTCGAGATGCGCATCTTGGCCGCCCTGGGTTCTCCCGCGTACACGATGCCGCACCTGCTGGCCTATCTGACCCACCGCTCGGTCCGCCTGACGCTGCTCTACGGGTTGATCACGGTCCCGCTCGGCCTG
>CAZNZH010000218.1:0-8455 GCA_964577445.1 uncultured Myxococcales bacterium | reverse complement strand
GGGCCTCATCGATCTGGAACTGGTGCCCCAGGGCACGCTGGCCGAGCGGATCCGCGCGGGTGGGGCGGGGATCCGGGCCTTCTTCACGCCGACGGGCGTGGGGACCAGCGTCGCGGACGGCAAGGAGACGCGCGACATCGACGGCGTGCCCTGCGTGCTGGAACACGCGCTGACGGCGGACTACGCGCTGGTGAAGGCGTGGCGCGGCGACACCCACGGGAACCTCATCTACCGAAAGACCGCGCGAAACTTCAACCCGATGATGGCCACCGCCGCGCGCGTCACCATCGCCGAGGTCGAGGAGCTGGTGGCAGCCGGCGAGCTGGACCCCGACACCATCCACACGCCGGGCATCTTCGTGCAGCGCATCCTCGTGGGCACGGCGTACGAGAAGCCCATCGAGCAGCGAACCGTGCGCCCGCGGGCGGGGAGGGCGTAGTCATGGCGCTTTCGCGAGAGCAGATGGTCAAGCGCGTCGCCCAGGAGCTGCGCGACGGCTACTACGTCAACCTCGGCATCGGGATGCCGACCCTGGTCGCCAACCACATCCCCGCGGGGATGCAGGTGGTGCTGCAGTCGGAGAACGGGCTGCTGGGCATCGGCCCCTTTCCCGAGGAGGGGACGGAGGACGCGGACCTCATCAACGCCGGCAAGCAGACGGTGACGGCCGTCGCGGGCGCGTCGTTTTTCTCGAGCGCGGACTCGTTCGCGATGATCCGCGGCGGGCACATCGACCTGGCCATCTTGGGCGCGATGGAGGTCTCCGAAGAGGGCGATCTCGCGAACTGGATGATCCCGGGCAAGATGATCAAGGGGATGGGCGGGGCGATGGATCTGGTGGCGGGGGCGCGGCGCGTCGTCGTCATCATGAGCCACACGGCCAAGGACGGGGCGCCCAAGCTGCTGCGCCGGTGCGCGCTGCCGCTGACCGGCCGGCGGTGCGTGGACGCCGTGCTGACCGAGCTCGGGTGGTTTGAGGTCGTCGACAAGGCGGACGGCGGGCGCGGGCTGGTGCTGCGTGAGGTGGCGCCGGGTCAGACGGCGGACAGCATCCGGGCGGTGACTGAGGCCGCCTTCGAGGTCGCAGACGACCTCGCGGAGATCGCGACCTGAAGACCCTGGGCATCGACTTCGGGCTGGCGCGTATCGGCCTCGCGGTCTCCGACGAGGGCGGGCGCGTCGCGTTTCCGCGCCCGGCGCTGCACGAAAAAGACAAGGGGCAGCAGATCAAACGCGTGGTCGCGCTCATCGCGGAGGAGTCCGTCGAGCGGGTCGTCGTCGGCATGCCCTACGAGCTGGACGGCTCGATGAGCGACATCGCCCAGACCGCCGAACGCTACGCCAAGAAGCTCGAGAGCGTGGTCGCCATCCCCGTGCACCGCCTCGACGAGCGCATGACCTCGGTGTCGGCGGAGCGCGCGCTGGACGCCATGGGGCAGCGCTACTCGCGGCCGAAGGACAAGGGCAAGGTCGACTCGGTCGCCGCCTGCATCCTCTTGCAGGCCTTCCTCGACAGCCCCGCGGCCCGGTGACCGCGAAGCGCCGCCCGCGCCGGCGGAAGGTCCGCTGGGGCCTGTGGCTCGCTGGCCTCGTGGTGGTCGCCTCGCTGGTGTCGGCCGCCCTGGTGTGGCGCACGCTCAGCGCCCGCCCGGCCGGCAACCCACCGACGGTGGTGTTAGAGGTGCCGCGGGGGACAAGCGGGCGCGCGATCGTCGGGCTGCTCGTGGAAAAGCACCTGCTGGCCGCCGATTCGGACTTCGCCTACGTCGCGTTGAGCGCCCTGGGCGGGCTCGGCAAGGTCGAGGCGGGTCGCCACGAATTGCCAGGAGATCCCTCGCTGTTTGAGCTGGCGAAGCTGCTGCGGCGGCCGGCACAGACCAGCCAGGTCACCCTCACCCTGGTCCCCGGCGAGTCCATCTGGCAGGCGGGCCGGCGCCTTGAGCTCGCGGGGCTGGGCAGCGCCGGCGAGCTCGAGGCCCTGGCCGCCGACTGGGCCCTGGCGCGAGACGAGCTCAAGCTGCCGGTCGGTGGTGAGCGCCCGCCTCGCCCCGACGGCGTTCAGCAGACGTGGCTCGAGGGCTTCCTCTTCCCGGACACCTACTTCTTCGCCCCCGACGCGACGACCGCGGACGTCGTCGCCCGCACCACCCAGGCCTTCCTGAAGACCTGGGATCGCCTGAAGAAGAAGCGCAGATCCGATCTGCTCGCCATCCGTGATCGCTACGGCCTGGGCGAGCCCGAGCTGGTCATCCTCGCGTCCCTGGTCGAGGAAGAGGCCAAGGCGCAGGAAGAGGGCCCCACGATCGCCGGGGTCTTCTACAACCGCTTGGCGCGCAAGATGCCGCTTCAGACCGACCCGACCCTGGTCTATCATCCCGATCGCGTCGGCAGTCCGCCGACCCGCACCGACCGGCGCAACGCGCTCAATCCCTACAACACCTACGCCCACCCGGGCTTGCCGCCTGGCCCCATCTGTAGCCCCGGCGCCCGCGCGTTGGAGGCGGCCCTGAGCCCAGAGCGTCATGATTGGATCTACTTCGTGGCGCGGCGTGACGCGCGCGGCACCCACGCGTTCGCGCGGACGCTGCCCGAGCACGAGGCCAACATCCGCCGCTACCTCCTGGCGCCCAGCAGCGACGCGGCGCCCGCCGAGCTTCCTTGACACCAAGTGGCCGTAGTTCCTAGCCTGCGCTTCGCGCGCACCAGCCAAGAGGCGAGGCCAGAGGCCCGCCGCGCCGAGGGGACCAATCGATGAAGCACAGCGTTAGACTGAGCGGGCTCTTGCTGGTGCTGGCCCTCGGGGCCTGTGGCGACCAGATAACGACGGTGACGTCCGGAGACATCGGCTCCTTCAGCGACGTCCCGCTGAGCGACATCGCCCCTCGGGACGGGGGCGCGGACTTTGGCCCCGACGGCGCCGGCCCCGACGCGATCATCTCCGGGCCCAAGCGGCTGGAGTTCGCGCAGGTCAAGGGCGACGACGGCATCTCGTGTCAGGGCACCGACCACTGCAAGATCAAGCTGAGCTTCGCTGAGGAGCGCACGGTGGCGGTGCGCTACTTTGAAGACGACGTGCCCGTGCTGGGCAAGAACGTGCGCTTTGAGGTGCGGGCGGACCCCAACGGGCTGGGGCAGCTCACCTCGTTCAGCGCGCCGACCAACAGCGACGGCATCGCCAGCGTCGGCGTGCGCTCGGTTCAGGCGGTGGCGGGTACGTTTGAGGTGAAGGTCTCGGTCAGCGACGCGAGCGTCGTGCCGCTCATCTTCAGCATCGAGGTCAGCTCGAAGATCCAGGTGCCGCTCACCATCATCGGCTCATATAACGGCGTGCGCCCCGATGTCGTCACCTACAAGGCGCGGCTGTACCGGGAGACCGGGTCGTCCAAGCCCACCTGTGCGGACATCGAGAAGCTCTATGGGTCCACCTCCGATTGGGAGAGCGCGGCCCACGACCTCTTCCCGCTGGTGCAGTCGATCAGCAAGGCCGACTTCCCGGACCTGCAAAACGACAGCCCGCAGAAGTACACGATCATCGTCTTCGCCACGAAGGCGGCCACCAACCTCGTGCTGGCGTGGGGCTGCGACGATGAAAACGGCGTCGTCACGTTTGGCCAGGGAAACACGGTCCTCATCGAGCTGCTGGACCGGCCGCCCAAGTACGCCGGCACCTACAAGGTCACGAGCATCTTCGACCTCATCAGCGCGCTGCCGCCGCCCATCGACACCATCGTCGGCGGGCTGCTCGACCTCTTCAAGAGCCCCGTCGGCGGCGCACTGAACCTGCTGTGCAGCTTTTTGGGCCAGAACAATTTCATCGAGGACATCTGCGGGTTCATCTTCAACGACCCGACCAACCCGTCGATCAAGGAGCTGACCGGCACGGGTAACATCGTCGTGGACATCCTCGACGCGCTCATCAAATCCCTCGCCAAGGACTCGATCTTCGGCGACGTGCTCGCGGTCGGCGGCGACATCTCCGACATGCTGACCGCGTTCACGGTCTCGGGCCTCATCACCATCCTCGAGGAGCCCAACGCCGACGGCGAGTGGGTCAAGGGCCAGCTCAAAGAAGAGTGGAGCGCGGTGACGGTGAAGTGGAGCCTGGGGCAGAACTGCGACCCCTTCACCGACCAGAACTGCGGCAAGCAGGAGTTCGGTTTCGGCGCCATTCAGGGTGGCAGCCCCGTCTCGGCAGAGCTGACCGGCATCGTGGAGGACTTCTTCGACCTGACCATCGATCTGCACCCGCTCAACGTGCAGTACGGGTCGCTGCTCGACTACATCCTCCAGAACGTGCTCTTGCCGCTGCTCGCGGGCGACGGCAGCGACGGCGGGCCGGTCATCAACAGCTACGAGCTGCTGCTCCAGAGCCTCGTGGGTGGCAAAGACTGCCTGAAGCCCGGGTCGCCCAAGACCTGCTGCGAGATCTTCAGCGACAAGATCATCGGCGGCGGGGCCGGCATCGGCTCCAGCCTGATCATCTCGGCCTGCGACGCGTTCATCGTCCTGGGCGCGAACACGGTCTCCGACCAGCTCAACAAGCTGGGCCTCGACACGGCCAAAGCGTTTCAGATCGGGACGATGACGCCTTGCAAGATGATCGACCCCGACCAGAACCTGATCATCGACGGCTTCGGCAGCCCCGGTAAGCCCTGCCTGTGGGACGTACGCCTCGAGATCTTCGGCGGCAAGACCACCATCGAGTCGCAGTTCTGGGGCGCGAAGCTCTAAGCGGGTGCGAGCGCGCGCTCAGGCAGAAATCACGAGCAAATACAGGTGCTTCGCGCGGGCTGATCGGGGCCGGCGCGGACCTGGGGGGCTATTTCGACCCCGCCCACAGCTCGGCCAGCCCGAGATCGGCGCTCGCCCGCCGCGCTCGCGTCTTCGCCCACTCGCGCAGCGCCTTGATCTGCTCTTCGTAGGTTCGATAGAGCGGCACGGTGGCCTTCGCCACGAGCTGCAGGTCCTCCATGGTCAGCTCGCGCCCCTCGCGGAAAGCGCGGAACAGCCCGCCGATAATCACCTGCTCGAGCTCGGCACCGCTCATGTGCTCGGTCTGAGACGCCAACGCGGCGAGGTCGTAGCGCGCGGGTTCGCGCTGATGCGCGGCCAGGTGAATCGCCAGGATGTCGGCGCGCTCGGCGCTGCTGGGCAGGTCGACGAAGAAGATCTCGTCGAACCGGCCTTTACGCAAAAGCTCCGGCGGCAACCGCTCGACGGCGTTGGCGGTCGCCACGACGAAGGCGGGAGCGGTCTTTTCCTGAAGCCAGGTGATGAACGCCGCGAAGAGGCGCTGTAGCTCCTCGCTGCCGCTGTCGTCGTCGCCGACCGACTTGAACACCTTGTCGATCTCGTCGAGCCACAACACCAGGGGCGACAGCGTCTCGGCGAGGCGCAGCACGCGCCGCAGGCTCTGCTCCGGGCTGCGGCCGTAGGCGAAGAGCGCGCTGAAGTCCAGGCGCGCCAGGGGCAGTCCCCACACCTGGGCCACGGACTTGGCGGTCAGCGACTTGCCGCAGCCCTGTACGCCCACCAGGAGCAGCCCCTTGGGGGCCGGGAGACCGAACGCACGCGCGCGTTCGCCGAAGCCGGCCTCCCGCTCGAGCAGCCAGCCTTTCAGGGCACCCAAGCCGCCCACCGCGTCGAGCGCGGGCGGCGCGTCGATGAGCTCCAGCAGGTCCGTGCGCTTCAGAATGCGCCGCTTCTCGCTCACCAGGTCAGCGGTCACCCCGGACGCCAGGCCGCCGGCGTCGCCCAGGGAGCGTCGAAACGCCCGGCGCGCGGCCGCCAGGGTGAGGCCTTGCACCGCGCGGACCGCGCCGGCGGCGGTGTCGGCCGAGAGCCCGACGGACGCCGCGCGCGCTTCCGCTTCCAGGAGCCCGCGCAGCATCGCCGGGTCGGGCAGCGGCCACTCGAGCACGACAAAGTCGGTCTCCAGCTCGACCGGGAGATCCACCTGCGGCGACACGAAGATCAAGGTCTGCCCGCGCGACTCGAGGCTCGCCCGGAGATCGCGGACCTGCCGCACCACGATGGGATCGGTGAGGAAGGGGTGGAAGTCCAGCATCGCGAAGAGCGCGCTGTCGGCGTGGGCGGCGACCGCATCGAGGCAGGTGCGCGCGTCGTGCTGCACGTCCTTTCGCCGCGCCGCCGTCACGCTGACCGGCCGCACCGTGCGCCCCAGCTCGCGCCCCGCCGCGGCCAGCGCATGGAGCACGCGATCCTCTTCGTGGCTCTCGATGGCCAAGAAGGGATAGCCCGCGCGAAGGTAGCCCCTCAACAGCTCGGCGGCATCGGGCGACGCAGCGCTCAGGCGAGCCCGCCGTCACACGCCCGATGCACGCGCACGGCGGCCACTAGAAGACACCGGTCGGCAGCGCAAAACCGCCCTTCTTCGTCTTGCCCTTGCTGCTGCCCTTGCTGCTGCCCTTGCCACCGCTGGATTTGGCTTCCTCGGCGGCCGCCGCTGCGGCTTTCTCGGCCTGCTCCGCGGCGGCCTTCGCCTTCGCCTGGGCCTCGGCCGTCTCGCCGCGGGCCGCGTTCGCTTCAGCATGGGCCTTCGCCGCCGCAGCCTTCGCCGCCGCTGCCTCACGCTCCAACTCGGCGATGCGCTCCTGCTCCGCGACCTTGACCCGCCACTTCGCCGTGGCGTCGGTCACCAGCGCGCTGCTCTGCGCCCGAATGTCGCTGAGAGTGATGACTCCCTTGGGCTGCATCGCATAAATCAACCCGCCGGCGAGGCCAGCGATGACCAGCGCCGCCACGACCAGGGGCGCCTTCGAGCGCTTCGCCGGCACCGCCGCCGCCTGGCTCTGCGCCAGCCCCTCGGTCTCGGTGGCCAAGCGCTGCTGGCGCTGCCGGTCCTCGGCGTCGCGCGCGGCGGCCTCCTCGCGCTCGCGGCGGGTCAGCGCCTCGTTGCGCCGCCGCGTCTCTTCTTGGAGCTGCTTTTGCAGGCGCTCGCGGCGCAGCGCCTCCTCTCGCTGACGTGACAGGCGGTCCTCATCGTCTCGGACCTTGAGCCGCTGATCCAGCGACGCCCGCTCGCGATCGGCCTCTCTCTTGGCCTCGTTGAGCAGGTCGGTGAGCAGACTTCCCACTTGATCTGCCGCTGGCGCCGAGGTGACGAGCTCGTCATCAACCGCCGCGGCAGGCTTCGCCTTCTTCACAGTCGTCGCCTTCTTCTTCTCGGACTCGAGCATGGCGTCGAGCGCGTCCAGATTGGCCTTACTTTTCGCATCAGCCATCGAGTTCTCGCACCTCGTGCGGTCATGTGTCCCGCCAGCAATCGCGTCGGGGGGGACGCCCGTGGTAGCGCCACACCGGCCGCTGCCCGATGGCCGCAGCAAAACCACCGACCCAAGTACCCGTCTAGGATAGCGGCCCCGCGAGGACCCGGTCAACGCGCGTGTGCGTATTACGGCGCTCGGTGCCGTGAGCCGCCGGTCAGGTCGCGGTCCCCTCGGCGTTGGCGTCGTCGGCTGGCGGCGACCGTCGCACCGCGACCTCGAGGATCCGCGTCGCATCTGCGCGGACCACCTCAAGCTCGAACCCTTGGAGATTATGGCGAAATCCTTGTTCCGGCATGCGCCCGGCGACGTGCATCAGCAGGCCGGCGACCGTCTCGTAGTCGTCGTCCATGGCGTCGAGATCGACGCCGGGGCCGATGGCGTCCTCCAGGTCGCTCACGGTCACCACGCCGTCGACCATCCAGACATCTCCGTTTATCTGCCGGACCTGGGCGTCGATGACGTCGTGCTCGTCGTAGATGTCGCCGAAGACCTCCTCGACGATGTCCTCCAGCGTGACGATGCCAGCCACCCCGCCATACTCCGACGCGATGATGGCCAGATGGGTTCGCGACTGCTTCATCGTGACGAGCAGATCCGGCAGCGGCATGTTCTCCGGCAGGATCATCGGCGGCCGGATCGTCTCGGCGAGGTCGACCGCCTCCGGCCCGCGCGCCAACACGGCGGCCAGCAGGTCTCGCACGTAGAGCACGCCGCGCATGTCGTCGACGGACTCGCCGTACACCGGATAGCGCGAAAACCCAGACTCGCTCACCGCGCTCAGGACGTCGGCGATGGGCGCGTACAGCGAGATCGCGTGGACGTCGGGCCGCGGCACCATGATCTCTCGCGCCACCTTCTCGTCGAGCTCCAGCACGCCGGTCAGCAGCCGCGTGTTGCCCGGATCGATCGAGCCATCCATGGTGCCGACGCGCACCATCTCCTCGATGTCCTCTTCCGTGACGCGGGCGCGCTCGGTGGTCAGCTCCCCGCCCATCCACGTCACCGCGTGTCGCGTCAGCGCGACCAGCAGCAGCATCGGCCCGTAGGACACCGCGTAGAACGGGTTGAGGATCGGGATGAAGGTCGCGAAGGCTTCGGGGTTGTGCTTCGCGTAGGTCTTCGGCACCACCTCGCCGACGATCAGGATCGCCAGGGTCATCATGCCG
>CAZNZH010000217.1:0-8473 GCA_964577445.1 uncultured Myxococcales bacterium | reverse complement strand
CCGGTAGAGCGCGCCCGCCTGGGCGGCGCCTCGCTCGCGCCGGCACGGGCGCCACTCGTTTGACGCGGGCCGCGCCGGGCCACTGCCCCCCGGCGCTGCGATTGGCTACCATTCGCCCCACCGTCTGCGCGGAGCACCATGCCCCCTGAAACCCCTGAAACGTCGCGCCTCGTCGTCGGCATCGGCGCGTCCGCGGGTGGCCTCGAGGCGCTGCGCACCTTCTTTCAAGCGATGCCGGCGCCCTGCGGCATGGCGTTCGTGGTGGTCACCCACCTCGCACCCGACCACGAGAGCATGCTCGCGGACATCCTGAGCCAGGCCACTGCGCTCACCGTCGAGACCGCCACCGATGGGGTCGAGGTCGAAGACGACCACGTCTACGTGCTCCCGCCGGGCCACGGCCTGACCATCGAGGATCGCCGGCTCTCGCTGACGCCGCTGCCCCACGCACGCGGGATCCCCATCCCCATCGACCCCTTCTTCTGGTCGTTGGCCGAAGACCAGCGCGAGCGCGCCGTCTGCATCGTCATGTCAGGCGCCGGTGCGGAGGGCGCTCGCGGGCTCGAGGCGGTGAAGGCTGCCGGCGGCCTGACGCTGGTCCAGACCCCTGCCAGCGCGAGGGTCACCGGGATGCCGGCCAGCGCGGTCGCGACCGCGATGGTGGACCACATCGTCGACGTCCAGGCGATGCCCGCGCTGCTGCTGCGGTACGCCGAGCATCCGTATGTGAACGGCGCCTTGGCCGCCGATCAGGACGACCCGGCCTGGCTGGCTGGGATCCTCGAGATCGTGTGCGAGCACAGCGGTCACGACTTCACGGGCTACCGGCGCGCGACCATGGTCCGCCGGGTCCAGCGGCGCCTGGGCCTGCATCACCTGCCCGACGTCGACAGCTACATCGCGCGCCTGGAGGGGGACCCCCGCGAGGTGGCGGCGTTGGCCCAGGATCTGCTGATCAACGTCACCCGCTTCTTCCGCGACCCCGACGCCTGAGTGGCGCTGAACGAGGAGGTGGTGGCGCCGCTCGTCAGCCGACTGGAGCCGGGCGCCTCCCTGCGGGTGTGGGTGGTCGGCTGCGCCACCGGCGAGGAGGCGTACGGGCTGGCCATCCTCTTCGTCGAGGCGTTCAGAGCCGCGGACAGGCCCTGCCGCGTCCAGATCTTCGCCACCGACCGCTCCGAGCGGGCCATCCAGGTCGGCCGCGCCGGCGCCTATCCCGCCAGCGTGGCGCAGGATATCTCGCCCGCGCACCTCGCGTCGGCCTTCGAGCGGCAGGCCGGCGGCACGCTGGTCATCGCCAAGCACATCCGTGACCTCGTGGTGTTCGCGCGCCACGACGCCATCGGCGACCCGCCCTTTTCGCACATCGATCTCGTGAGCTGCCGTAACCTCCTCATCTATCTTGAGCAGCCCCTACAGCAGAAGCTGCTTGAGCTCTTCCACTTCGTCTTGGAGGAGGAGGGCTACCTCTTCTTGGGGTCCGCGGAGACGGTAGGCGGGCTCTCCGAGCGCTTCGTGGCCGTCGACGGGCCTCACCGGATCTACCGGCGCGCCGGCCCTCGGCGCCAGCACAGCCCACGCCAAGAGGCCCGCGGGGCGGGCCGGCAGGTGGTGACCGCCGTCCCGAGCCCGCGCGCGGCCCCCGCTCGCGACATCGCGACCGCGCGCGTCGCAGAGCTGGCCTTGCTGCACAGCTTCGTACCGCCGGCGGTGGTGGTGCGCGAGGACTTCGAGGTCGTCTACTACCACGGCGACAGCCGCCGCTTCCTGGTGCACCCGATGGGTTCGCCGACCCGTGACCTGCTGGCGATGGTGGACGAGCGGCTGCGCGCGCGCCTGCGGGCCTCGCTGCGCCGGGTCGCGCGTGACGGGCACCCGGTGCGCGTCCCTCCGCTCGACAGCGACGGCGATCCCGCGGTCCAGATCACCGTGCATGCCTACAACAACAGCTTGCCGGAGCGCGTCTTCGTCATCGCGTTCGAGGAGGGCCGGTCGAAGGTCCGGGCCCGCGCCACCGAGCTTGACGACTCGCCGCTGGTGCAGCTTGAGCGCGAGCTGGTGGAGGCGCGCGCGGAGCTGAGCGCCAACGTCAGCGAGCTGGGGCGGGCCAACGAGGACCTGACGACCGCCAACGAGGAAGTCACCTCGATGAACGAGGAGCTGCAGTCCACCAACGAGGAGCTGGAGACCTCGCGCGAGGAGCTGCGCTCGCTCAACGATGAGCTGTCCATCACCAACACCGAGCTCCGCGCCAAGGTGGACGAGCTCGAGCTCGCGGGCAGCGACCTCGCGAACCTGCTGTCCAGCACCCACATCGCGACGCTGTTTCTAGACCCGGAGCTCCGGGTGAAGCGCTTCACGCCGGCGATGACCGAGCTGCTGAGCTTGCAAAGCACGGATCTCGGCCGACCCCTCGACCACTTCGCGCCCAAGTTCCGCGATCCTGACCTGTTCGGCGACGCGAAGCGGGTGCTGGCCGATCTCGTCCCCATCGAGGCCGAGGTGCGGTCCGCGGCAGGCCGCTGGTACATGCGGCGGGTGTTGCCCTACCGCACGGCGCAGGGCGAGGCCGACGGCGTCGTCATCACCTTCCACGACGTGACCCACCTCAAAGAGGCCGAGCGAGAGCTGCGCAAGAGCGAGGAGCGGTTTCGCCGCGTCAGCGAGGTGGGGCTGGTCGCCGTCGCGTTCTTCGACGGCGAGGGACGCATCACGGAGGCCAACGATTGCTTCTTCGAGTTGATGCACCGCGAGCGCGCCGAGCTGGCCGGCGATGGGCTCAGGTGGGGCCAGCTCGTCGAGGCCGCGTCTAAAGAGCGCCTGGAAGGGGTCCTGGCGACCGTGCTCGAGGGCGGGAGCAGTGGAGGCATCGAGCTGCCCTTCGAGACACCCACCGGTGAGGTCCGTTGGGGCATCTTCGCCGCGGCGCTGCTGGCCCATGACCCGCTCGAGGGTGTCGCCTTCGTGGTGGATGTGAGCGCCAGGCACGACGCCGAGGCCGACGTCCGCGCCTTCGCCGAGTCTCTTGAGCGACGCGTCGCCGAGCGCACGGGCTACGTCCAGCTCCTGCAGGGTGTCGCGATACTGGCCAATGAGGCGGAGCATCTTGAGCCCGGGTTGCTGGCGGCCGTGGCTTACGTCAGCCGCCACTTCGACCAGGGCGAGGGCCGGGTCTACCTGCAGGACGACGGCCACCCCCACAGCGCCAGCGGGCCCGGGCTCGTGTGGTACTTTGACGGCGAGCGTCGGCGCGACACCAGCCGCCGTGCGCGGTCGAGCGAGGAGCTGGGCGCCCTGGTGAGGCGCGTGCTGGCGAGCGGCGTATCGCAGTTTGAGGCGGGCGCCTCCCCGGTCGAGGCGGCCGGCGTGGCTGGCGAGGCGGCCGCGCGCGGAGCCCTGGCGTTCCCGCTCCTCATCGCCGACGTGGTGGTCGGGGTGGTCGAGCTGGACTGGCGTGCGGCCGAGGCACCCAGCGAGGCGCTCTGCGCGGTGGTGGCGCAGTGCGGTGCCCAGCTCGGTCGCGTGGTCGAGCGGCACCGCGCCCGCTCGGCCCTGCGGACCCTGGCCAGCCGGTTCGCCCTGAGCGAGCGACGCAGCCTGGCGACGCAGCTCCACGACGACGTGAGCCAGCTCCTGGCGGCGTCGCGCATGCGGCTGTCGCTCTTGCGCGACGCTTTGCCCGACCCGTCGTCGGTCCAGGAGCTCGACGACGTGTCCGAGCTGATGCAGCAGGGCATCGACGCCTGCCGGGCCATGACGGCGCAGCTCAGCCCGTCGCCGCTGCATGAGCTGAGCCTCGAAGCCGCGCTCGACAGGGTCGCCGACGAGCTCCACCGCCGCTTCGGTCTGGAGGTGACCTGCACCGACGACGGCCTGGACAAACCCCTGGACGAGCCGACGCGCTTCATCCTCCACCGGGCGGTCAACGAGCTGCTGGTCAACGTAGCCAAGCACGCCGAGGTCGACACCGCGACCGTAGAGACGCGGCGTGAAGGCGGCCGCATCAGCGTGACCGTCAGCGACGCGGGCGTGGGCTTTCGCCCGTCGGAGCTGGTCCGCGCGCCTGAGCATGGCTTCGGCCTCGTCAACATCCAGGAGCGCATCGAGCATCTCGGCGGCAGCGTGCGCATCGAGTCCGCCCCGGGCGCCGGCGCGCGCATCACGATCAGCGCGCCGCTGGGCCAGGAGCCTCAGGCGCCTCAGGAGTCGGGGGGGACATGAAGCGGATCATGCTGGTCGACGATCACCCGATCGTGCGCCAGGGGCTGGCGGAGCTGGTCCGGCGGCGAACGGGGCACGAGATCTGTGGGGAGGCGGGCGACGCCCTGACGGCCCTTGAGCTGGCGCGCCGGTTGGCGCCCGATCTGGTCATCGTCGACATCTCGCTCGGCTCCGCCAGCGGCCTCGACCTGCTCAAGCAGCTTCAGGTCGAGCTGCCCGGGCTGGTCAGTCTGGTCGTGTCGATGCACGACGAGGCCCTGTACGGAGAGCGCGCCATCGCCGCCGGCGCGCGCGGGTATGTGATGAAGGACACGGCGGGCGAGCAGATCGGCGCCGCCATCGAGCACGTCCTCGCGGGCCGCATCTACACGAGCCCGGCCCTGACGGAGAGGCTGCTCCAGAAGGCCGTCGGGCGGCCGGCGTCGGCGGTGACGGGGATCGAGGCGCTGAGCGACCGGGAGCTGCAGGTGTTCGAGAGGATCGGCCAGGGGCGCTCGACCTGCGACATCGCCGAGGAGCTGCATCTCAGCGTGAAGACGATCGAGTCCTATCGGGCCAACGTCAAGGAGAAGCTCGGGCTGGCGAGCGGCACCGAGCTGGTCCAGCGCGCCGTGCTGTGGGTGCAGTCGCAGTAGGGCGGCCGCCCGTGGGTCACGCGTCGTGTGCGCTGGGCCATGGAGCAGCCGCTGGCCCCGAGCGCGGGAGCTCCCGGCGCGGTGACGGGGGCTCGGACGCCCGACCGCGGGAGCCCCCTCGCGACGCTCAGCGGGTCCGGCCCCACGGGCGCGGCCAAAGCCCTCGCCTCAGCTCGCCTTGCGAACCGCCGCCGCCTGTCATGTATGCTGCGCCGATGAGTGCTCACGCTGCCGCCGCCCTTCGTGGGCTCGCCCTGGCCGTGCTCCTCGCCCTCGCCGCGGGCTGCGGTAGCTCCGACGCCGCCGGCCGCGCCGATGTCGCGAGCTCGCTCGACGCGGCCGCAGCCGACGCTGAGACCGGGGTGCCGGACGCTAGCGCTGACGGCCCTGACGTCACCGCTCCCGGCGCCGACGCCGACGCCGCGGCCGCCGACGCCGCCGCCGACGCCGACGCCGCCGACGCCGACGCCCCAGCGCCGCCCACGCTCTGCCCCGACGGCCAGCCCGTCCGCCCCTTCTCCACCGCCCAAGGCGGCGTCACCCGCCATGACCTCGCCGGCGACTTCACCTTCGAACGCACCGACGGCACCACCTGGCGGCTCTCCGAGCACTGGACCGGCTGCGACACCTACGTCTTCATCCCCGACAGCATCCCGCGCACCCAGCTCGACCCCACCTCCGTGTGGGCCCGCGATCTCCCGGGCCTCCTCGCCGCCTCCCCCGGCAACGTCCACTACGTCTTCATCTCCCGCGCCGCCACCGACGAGGCCGCCGCCACCGCCGCCGCCGCCATGGCCGACCGCTTCATCGACGCCGTCATCGACATGCCCGCGGACAAAGGCGCCTTCTGGCTCGCCCACCTGCACGTCACCTCCCGCCGCGCCGGCACGTCAGGTTCGTGGCTTCAGACCGTGCTCTCCGAGGGCGTCGGCGCCGCCGGCTTCGCCATCGACCGGACCCAACACCTCCGCGGCCTGGGCTCGCTGGCCGACGTGACCCGCACCGACCAGGCCGCCTCCGCCGCCGGCGCCTGGCCCTTTCAGGCCAACCTCGCCTACGCCGCCAACGAGGCCCGCTACCTCAACGCCGAGGCCGCCCAGGACTACGCGCTCGAGATCGAGCCCGCCACCCACATCGTCGCCTGGGACGGCGAGGTCCTCGCCGAGCTCGCCGAGACCGAGATCACCCTGCCAACCGCCGCCGAGATGGCCGGCTATGACACGCTTTATATCGAGGTCGACCTGCGCTGCCCCGACCCGACCCTGCCCGAGCCCGGCAACTGCGGCGCCTGGGACTACCTCGCCCACCTCTACCTGCTGGGCGCCGCAGACGGCGACGAGCGGGTCGAGCTGGGCCGCTTCATCACGTCCTACCACCGCGAGACCCGCTGGGCCTCCGACGTCAGCCCGATGCTGGCGCACCTCAGAGTCGGCGGCCCGCAGAAGCTGCGCTGGGAGTTCGCGCCGTCGTGGAACCCTCAGCCGACCTGGACGCGCCTGGCGCTGCGGCTGTCCAAGCGCGGCAAGGGCCGCGTGCCCCGCGACGCCGTGCCGCTCTACTTCGGTGGCGCGTTCGGCGAGGGCTATAACGCCAGCTTCGCCCCCATCGAGGTGCCGATCCCTGCGGACGCGACGCGGGTCGAGCTCTACGCGGTCATCACCGGGCACGGCGCTGAGACCGCCCAGTGCGCCGAGTTTTGTAACCACGCCCACGAGTTCACGGTCAACGGCGAGACCTGGACGAAGACCCACCCGGCCGTGGGCCTCGTGACCGGCTGCATGCCCGAGCTGGTCAACCGGATGGTGCCCAACCAGTACGGCACCTGGTGGTACGGCCGCGGCGGCTGGTGTCCCGGGCAGCAGGTGACGCCGTGGATCGTCGACCTGACCGAAGCGGCGCCGCCGGGCACGACCGCCACCGTCACCTACCGCGGCCTGCTCAACGGCGCCCCCCCACCCGACAACGCCGGCAACATCGTGATGACCAGCTACCTCGTGATCTACCGCTGACCAGCGGCAGGCGTCAGGACCAGCGGCAGGCGTCAGGCCCAGCGGCAGGCGTCAGACGCCCAGACTACACATTTAAAGGCGACACCGCGGCGCACGGCAGGGCGGAGGCCGCGCGTGGGGGCGGATGGCGATGGCACACCGACCGGACGGCCTCAGAACGCATCCACTCGTCCCCCGGAGACGTCCGGGCCCTGCTCGGAGACCTGTGCGCACCCCGCGGAGACGTCCGGGCCCTCGCCGGAGGCATCAAAGCACCACCCTGCGGCCGTCCGGGTGCTGCATCCAGGTCTGTGCACACCCCCGGAGAGCTCCGGGCCGCGCATGCAGCCCTTCGGCGAGGGCCCGGACGCCGATGGCGCTTCGAGCCGGTGCCGTCTTCTGTGCGGACAACCCAGATCTCGGGCTGGCGCTCCACGCACCGCCAGCGCGCGGCAAGCCTCGGGCGGCCGCTGGACACACGGGGCGCCGGAGACACGAGACGGCCGACAGGGCGGGCGGCGGCGCGAGCCCGTGGCGCCGGCTCAGCTCTGCTCGGCCTTGCCGACCGCGATGATCGCGGTCCGCTTGCCGCCGGCGCAGGTCCCGCCGCTGGTCATCGTGGAGTCGTAGAGGTTCAACCGCGCGCCCTCGCCGCCTTTGGGATCGCGGAAGATGAGCGAGGCACCGACCGAATTGCCCGTGCCGAGGGTCGCCCAACTGCTCAGCTCCGACCACCCGTAGGCGGCGTTGGTCGCGGCGTCGCCGCAGGGGCTCGTGATCTTCAGCGTCGCAGCACCCGAGCCGGGCCAGGCGCTGGGCGTCCAGTAGGGTGCCCAGTCGGTCAAGCTGGTCGCGACCGGCAGCTTCGTGCCGCTCACCGTCAGCTCGATCGACGCCGCGTGGACCGTGCCGAGGCCCTGGATCTCGACGTCGATGCGCTTGCCCAGCGGCCAGTTCGCCGTGATGGTCAGCGTCTCGAAGTCGACGCACTTGCCCGGCGCCGGGTCGAGCCCCGTGACCGCGAGCGAGCTCAGCGTGACGCTCTCGGTCAGCGTGCCGGAGCCGTCATAAAGCGCGAGCGCGCCGATCTCGAGGCTGCCCTTCTGCGAGGCCACCCACGGGTCCTTGCCCGCGTCCAGGAAGGCCTGATAGCGCTGCGACATCCCGTCCGTCCCCACGCACTCGCGCTTCCAGCGAATGACCTGCGGCACGGCCGGCGCGCTGAGCTGGTCGAGCGCCCCGTTGGAGGTCGCCCACTCGCTCGCGCAGCTCAGCGGGCCGACGGTCGGGTAGGGCTTGCCGTTGGGCTGGCTCGGGGAGATGTCACCATCGGTCGCCGTCCCGTCGGGGTTCACCGTCACCAGCCCGTTGAGCGAGCCGACAAACTGCGAGCCCCCCTGACCGACCGTGAGGACCACCCTGGCGTCGTCTGGGCACGCACATCCGCACGCTCCGGCTTGGCACGCGCCGCCCTTTGTGCACGCCAGCCCGTAAGCGCAGGGGTTTCCGTCCGCGACGGCCTTGTTGGTGCACGCGCCGGTCTGCGGGTTGCACTGGTCGGAGGTGCACGGGTTCGCGTCGTCGCAGTACTGGGCCTGTCCGACGCAGGAGCCGCGGGTGCTGCTGTGG
>CAZNZH010000216.1:1995-8499 GCA_964577445.1 uncultured Myxococcales bacterium | reverse complement strand
GTGGCCGCTTCGCTTGAGGTCGAGCACGCGGTCGCCGTCAGCTCGGGCACGGCAGCGCTTCACCTGGCGCTGCTGGCGCTCGGCGCGGGGCCCGGCGACGAGGTGATCGTGCCCGCCTTTGGCTTCCCGGCCACGGCCAACGCGGTCGAGCTGTGCGGCGCCCGCGCGGTCCTCGCCGACGTGGACCCCGACACCTTCGCGCTGACCGCGGCCAGCGTGCGCGCCGCCATCGGCCCGCGGACGGTCGGGATCATGCCGGTGCACCCCTTCGGCATCCCGGCGCCCATGGCCGCGCTGGAGGCGGTGTCAGCCGAGCGCGGCCTGTGGATCTGCGAGGACGCCGCCTGCGCGCTCGGCACGTCCACGCGCTCCGCCTCAGGCGAGCGGCGCTGGGCCAGCGGCGTCCACCCGGTGTGCCTGTCCTTCCACCCGCGAAAGACCATCACCACCGGCGAGGGCGGGCTGGTGGCGACCGCCGACGCCACGCTAGCGAGTACCTTGCGGGAGCTGCGAAACCACGGCATGAGCGCGGACGCGGGGCGCGGGTGGCGGCGGTTTGTGCGCGCGGGGTTCAACTACCGCCTGACGGATCTGCAGGCCGCCATCGGCGTGGTGCAGATGGGTCGCCTCCACAGCATCGTCGGCGACCGCCAACAGGTGCTCCGGGACTACATCGCGGCTCTCAATGTCGCGGAATATATGAGGATTCCTGCGGCGTACCGCCAGGAGGGCCTGTCCGCGCAGTCCTTCGTGGTCGAGCTCGACCGCGCCGTCGACCGCGACGGCGTCATCGCGGCCCTGGGCGCTCAGGGAATCGAGGCCACCATCGGGGGATACGGGTTCGCCGAGCAACCCTACTACGCCCACCGCGCCGCCCTGCGCGCTGGGGATCTCCCTGTGGCGGCTCGAATGGCGCGGTCTTCGCTGACCTTGCCGCTGACCGGGGCGATGAGCCGCGACGACGTCGCGCGGGTAGCCGAGGCGCTGTCGGGCGCTATCCGCACTCACAGGAGGCAAGCGTGAGCGAAGTGGGCGTGTCGAGCTCGGGTTCGGTGCCCGTGCTCGCTTTCGAGAAGCTGAGCAAGGAGTTCAAGCTCGGGCTCCGCCTCACCCGCGTGCAGGCCGTCCAGAGCATCGATCTGGAGGTGCGCCAGGGCGAGATCTTCGGGTTTTTGGGCCCCAACGGTGCTGGCAAGACCACGGCGATGAAGATCGCGATGGGGCTGATTCGGCCGACGTCGGGGCGCGCGCTGCTCTTCGGCGAGTCGGTCGAGAACCCGGCGGTCCGCCACCGCATCGGCTACCTGCCCGAGCAGCCCTATTTCTACGACTACCTCACGGCCTTCGAGATCCTCGACTTCTACGGCCAGCTCTACAGCATGCCCAAGAGAGCGCGCCAGCAGCGCGCGGACGCCCTGTTGACCCTCGTCGGCCTCGACCACGCTCGGGACCGCACCTTGCGGCGCTTTTCCAAGGGCATGCTCCAGCGGGTCGGCATCGCGCAGGCCATCCTGAACGACCCCGACCTCGTGGTGCTGGATGAGCCCATGAGCGGGCTCGATCCCATGGGGCGGAAAGAGGTGCGCGACATCATCCTCCAGTTGAAAGCCCAGGGAAAGACTGTGTTTTTTTCCTCACACATCCTCCACGACATCGAGACGATTTGCGACCGGGTCGCCATCATCGTCCACGGCCGCATCGAGCGGATGGGTTCGCTGAGCGAGCTGCTCACCGTCAACAGCGGCAGCGTCGAGATCGTCGCCACACACGCATCACCGGAGCTGCTCGGGCGCTTGGCGGCTGACGGGATCTCGGGCGATGCCGTCGGCCACGGGCACCGCTGGGTCGTCGAGGAGGGCCGCCTCGAGCAGGTGCTGCGCGCCCTGATGGACAGCGGCGCCCGCATCACCCACGTCGAGCCGATGCGCGAGAGCCTCGAAGACCTCTTCGTCCGCGAAGCGGGGGCCCACCATGCACAATGACGTGTTGAAGCTCGGGCGCATCGCCGCAGTGGCTCAGAACACCTTCCGAGAGGCGGTGCGCAACAGGGCGTTCTTGGGCCTGCTGTTCTTCTCTGTCGCGTTCCTCCTCTCGTCCATTCTGCTCAGCGCCCTGGCCGTCATCGGTGAGGGCGCTCGCGTGGTCGTCGACTTCGGGTTTTTCGCGGTCGGCCTCTTCGCCGCGGTCACCGCCATCGTGATGGGCGCGCTGCTGGTCTACAAAGAGCTCGAGAAGAAGACGATCTACACCATCGTCTCGAAGCCGATACACCGCTACGAGTTCATCTTGGGCAAGTACTTGGGCCTCTTGGTGATCCTCGCGGCGCAGGTCGTCGGGCTGAGCCTCGTCTGGGTCCTCGTCATCCTGATGCGCGACGGCGACGTCAGCCTCGAGCATGCGAAGGGGATGATGCTGGTGCTCATGGAGGTCGGGGTCGTCGCGGCGGTGGCGATGATGTTCTCGGCCGCCTCCAACCCGATGCTGACGGGGCTCTTCACCTTCGGCGTCTTCGTCGTGGGGCGCCTCGTCTACCTCATCGAGGACATGCTGCGGGCACCCAAGGGCCTCTTCGCCGACAACCGCGTCGCGCGGGTCTTCGGCGAGACGGTGGTCGCCATCTTCCCCGACCTCAGCGTCTTCGACGTCAGCCAGCAGGTGCTGCTAGGCGTCCCCGTGGCCCCCGGCTACCTGCTGCACGCGTTCATGTACGCCTCCGCCTATGCGCTGATCTTCCTGGTCATCGCGCTCTTCGCGTTCGAGCGTCGAGATTTCACCTGATGACGGCTCCCGGCCACCCGGAGCGCCGGCGTCGCACGCTCACGGCCGCGGCCGTGCTCGCCGTCGTCGTGGGGGCGGTCGGCGTGCGCACGGTGGTCAGCGGCACCCGCGCGCTCGAACGCGGCCTCGAGCGCGTCTCAAGCGGCGATGAGGCGGGCGCGGCGATGTTTCTGCGCGAGGCGGTGGGTTGGTATCTGCCGCTGGCGTGGTGGCGCGAGGACGCCATCGAGGCGCTGTGGACCCTTCAGGCGCGCCAAGCGGAGCAAGGCCGCCTGCCAGACGCCGTCAGCACGCTCAGCGCCCTGCGCGGCGGGCTCTTCGCGGCGCGCAGCGTCATCCGCCCCGACGGGGACTGGCTCGAGCGGGTCGACGCCGCGCTGCCGCCGCTTTTGGCGCGCTGGGAGGCCGAGTCGGCGTCTGCGGAGCGGCGCGCCTCGCCCGGGCCGCTCAGCCAGCGGGAGGCCGACTTCGCGGCGATCTTGGCGCGTGAGACGCGGCCTTCACGCGGGTTCGGCTCGCTCGGGGTCGTGGGCTTCATCGTCTGGGTCAGCGCGACCTGGCGCGGGCTCGGGCGCGAGGGGCGTGAGCGCTGGCGTTGGCTGGGAGCCGGCGCCCTCGGCCTGCTCGCCTTCCTCATCGGCGTCGCCTTCGCCTGAATCGCGATTCAGCGGGGCGCGAGCAGCGGCGACAACGACGCGGCGATCTCGTCGGCCATGCACGCGGTGCCGTGCGGGTTCGGGTGCGAGCTGTTGGCGTCGAAGTAGTCGGCGTCGCTCACGCAGCCGCCCATGAGGTCCGTCGAGCGCACGCCGGGCGCGGTGAGCCAGCCGAGCTCGAGATCCCGCGGCAGCCGGCGGAACACGTAGAAGACCACAGGGATGTCGCGGGCCCGCAGCGCCTCGGCCAGGGCACCCCACTCCCGGGCGACGGCGCTCTTTAGCCAGGCGGGGTCGGGCGGATTGTCGCGTTGGTCGGCCGACTCGAGCCGGTCGATGAGGTGCCAGGCGACCTCGCGCCGGCAGCAGGGGGGCAGCTCGCACAGGGCGGTCGACGAGCCGTGCGTGCCGTCGTTGGTGTAGATGCCGATGACGAGGGCGGCAGGCTCGACGCGGCTGAGCCAGAGGCGCGCGCGGCTCAGGGCGCCGGTGAGGTTGTCGCCTTCGATGCCGGCGTTGAGGACCTGGTAGCCGCTCAGTCGGCGCTCGAGCTGGGCTGGGATGGTCTGGTCGTCTTGGACCGCCGAGCCGTGGACGAAGGAGTCGCCCACCATGAGGATGGCCGGCCGCGTGGCGTCGCGCTCCGGACCGCGGAGGCCCAGCGCGTTTGTGTGGACGGTGTACGCGGGCTCAGCACCTTGGGGGGACGCCTCGATGGTGACGCCGGGCTGCATGCGGGGCAGGCCATCGCTACAGTCCAGCGAGCGGGCGGTCGGTGGCGGCTCGGCCTGAAGCGAGAGCAAAAAGGCGCCCGCAGGCAACAGGCAGAGGGCCGGCAACACCACGCTGAGGCGCTCCCAAGGGCGCGCGCGGCGGCCGGGCCGGGCCCCCAACAGGAACGCGGCGACCACGAGCAGCGACCAGCCCGCCGCGAACTGCACGAGCGCGCCCGGCGTGACCAGGGTGCGCACGACGATGGCCGCGTCGACCGCGATGCTCCGCAGATAGCGGAGGTTACAGTAGATCGTCGTCGGCAGCTCCGCGATGAGGTTCGCCGCGACCAGCGCGCTGGCGGCGCCCAGGGCTCGCAGCAGCAGGCGGCGACGGTCGGGATTCACGCGCGCGCCCTCGCCTCGGAGTGGGTCGTGTGCATAGGCAGCGCCGACCATGGCCCAGCAAGCGCACCCTGTCTACGCGGGGCCTGACCCTGGCGGGGACGCGGGTGGCCGCGGGCGTCGTCGTCGCCGCCGAGGACGGGGGCGCTCTAGTCCGCGGCGATGCGGTCGCGGATGCGGCGCAGCTCGTCTACCCCCTGAAAGGCGATGACCAGCTTGCCCTTTCGGCCGCGCGTCCGCACGGAGACGGGGCTACCCAGGATCTCGGAGATCTCGCGTGCGATGCCGTCGCAGTAGGGCTTGAGCGGTCCGTCATCGCTCGCGGCCGTGTGTCGGGTCTTGGGCGCACGAGCCTGCTTGGCCTCGCGCTCGAGCTCCCGCACGCTGAGGCCCTCGCGCGCGACCCGCTCGGCCAGCTCATTGCGATGCTCGGTGTCGTCCAGCGCGAGGAGCGCGCGAGCGTGCCCGGCGGTCAACCGGCCATCGAGGACTTGGGACTGAAGCTCCGCGTCAAGGCCGAGCAAGCGCAGCGCGTTGGCGATGGCGGAGCGGCTCTTGCCGACGCGATGAGACACCGTCTCTTGGGTCATGCCGGGGCGCTCGAGCAGGCGCCGGTAGGCGAGCGCCTCTTCGATGGGGTTGAGATCTTCGCGCTGGATGTTCTCGATGAGCGCCAGCTCAAGCGCCTCTTGGCTGGCGACGTCCTTGACCAGGACAGGGACCTCGTCAAGTCCCGCCGCCGTCGCCGCCCGCAGGCGCCGCTCGCCCGCGACGACGATGTAGCCCGCGCCCACCTTTCGCACGATGAGCGGCTGCAGGATCCCCTTCTCGCGCACGCTCTGGGCCAGCTCGTCGAGCGCGGCGGGGTCGAAGCGCTGGCGGGGTTGCAGGGGGTCCGCCGCGATGTCGGCGATCGGACAGAAGAAGTACTCATCGGAGACGTTGGCGTAGCGCGGGGGGGCCAGCAGGGCGCCCAGACCGCGGCCCAGGGATTGGCGGGGCGATGCCATTAGAGCACCGCCTTGGCCATGGCGTGGACGGGCGCTGCGTCGGTCCGCTCGCGCTCGCGACGGCTGACCAACTCGGCGGCCAGCTCAAGGTACGCCACGGTCCCCGGCGCCGCCACGTCGTAGAGGATGGCTGGTTTTCCAAATGAGGGGCTCTCGCTGAGGCGCACATTGCGCGGGATGCGCGTGTTGAAGACCTGCGGGCCGAAGTACTCGGTGACCTCCTTCTCGATCTGGTAGCTGAGCCGGTTGCGACGGTCGTACATGGTCAGCAGGATCCCCTCGATGCTGAGCGTGCGGTTCAGGCGCGCCCGGACGAGGTCCAAGGCGGAGAGCAGGTGGCTCATCCCTTCGAGCGCGTAGTACTCGCACTGAAGCGGGATGAGCACCCGGTCGCACGCGGTCAGGGCGTTGAGTGTGAGCAGGCCCAGGGACGGCGGGCAGTCGATGATGACGTCGTCCCATCGCCCTCGCGCAGACTCCAGGGCGGCGCGCAGGCGGGTCTCTCGCGCGACGGCGTTGACCAGCTCGAGCTCGGCCCCCACCAGGTCGGTGGTCGTGGGCACCAACTGGAGGCCCGGGATCTCGGTGTCCACGAGGGTCGACGCCAGCGGCGCCTCGTCGATGAGCAGGTGATACGCGTGTGGCCTGTCAGCGTCGCGGGCCACGCCGAACGCGGAGGTGGCGTTGCCCTGCGGGTCCAGGTCGACCAGCAGCACACGCCGCTCGGCCACAGCCAACGAGGCGGCGAGATTTACGGCCGTCGTGGTCTTACCCACTCCGCCCTTCTGATTGGCGACAGCCAGGATGCGCGTCATGTCTTCTCCAAACGGCGCGGGAATGAGTTCGCCGTCCCGGCACTTGATGCGATGGGTGGATCTGGCTGTCAAGAACCTCACCATTGTTTCACGTGAAACATCTCCTCGCTGGCGACGCGGAGAGACGCAC
>CAZNZH010000216.1:0-1985 GCA_964577445.1 uncultured Myxococcales bacterium | reverse complement strand
AAACGCCACCCACGTACCGCATCTTGTCATCTTTTAACCGAACGCGAAGCTGCCTCACCTGAGCTTATTCTGATCAGGGGCGCGCGAACTCTGGGGGCTGCGCCGGACCCGCCCGCGGCCCCCGGTTTGGTGGCCCAATTGACAGGGTGCGGGCCCCGGGCTAGGAGCCCAACCGATGCAAATACGAAGCGGCCTCACAGGGCCACGCCATCTCGCCGCCGCCATGGTCGCCGCCGCGCTCGCCCTACCGGGCCCGGCGCGTGCCGCTGACGTCGGCGCGCCCCAGTCCGAGAGCTCCGACCCCATCCTGACGGCCATGGAGGCGGAGCTCGAGCGGACCACCAGCCTCGCGCTGCCCGGCTACGAGGCGCCCTACTACGTGGGCTACCGGGTCGAGGACGCCGAGACCGTGGTCATCGGTGGGCGCATGGGCGCGGTCTACGAGGACCGCCAGGCGCACACGCGCGACGCGTGGGTCGACGTGCGCGTCGGCGACTACGAGTTCGACAGCTCCGAAGACGACATGGCGGAGTGGCCCTACGAGAACGATTACGAGCCCTCGACCTCAGCGCCCATCGACGATGACGCCGCGGGGCTCCGACACACCCTCTGGCTGCTGACCGACCTCCGTTATAAGCAGGCGCTGTCGAGCTACATGAAGCTCAAAGGGCAGCGGGTCTTCACGCCCGAGAAGAAGAAGAAGCGCCCCAGCCACTCCCCCGCGGCCGCCGTCCGTGAGATAGCGCCCCCGCTCGCCCTGACCGTCGACCCGGCGCGCTGGCGGAAGACCGTGCGCACCCTGGGCGCGCTGGTGGGTGCGGCGCCCGGGATCCTCGACAGCCAGGTGCACTTTCAGGGTCGGGTGGAGACCCGGTGGTTCGTCACCAACGAGGGGATTCGCCTCCGCACCGTCGAGCCGCTCTACGAGGTGCACGTCCAGGCCTGGGTCCGCACCGACGACGGCATGCTGCTGGACCAGTCGGTTGACCTCTACGGCCGCACGCAGGCTCAGCTCCCCGACGACGCCGCCCTCGCGGTCGCGGTCGGCAAGATGCTGGCCGATCTCGAGGCCCTCCGAGTCGCGCCTGAGCTCGAGCCGTACACCGGGCCCGCCATCCTCGAGGCCGCCGCGACGGGCGTCTTCTTCCACGAGGTGCTCGGGCACCGGCTTGAGGGGCATCGCCAAGACAGCGCCGAGGAGGGGCAGACCTTCGCGGACCATCTCGGGCAGCAGATCATGCCCGCTTTCTTGTCGGTCTTGGACGATCCGACCCGAATCACCCAAGGCAGCACCTACCTCAATGGCGCCTACCGCTACGACGACGAGGGCGTGGCGGCGCAGTCGGTGACGCTGGTGCGCGATGGGGTCCTCGAGAACTTTCTGATGGGCCGCCGCCCCGTCGCGGGCTTCGATCGATCCAACGGCCACGGACGCGCCCAGGGCGCCATGACGCCGGTGTCGCGCATGGGCAATCTCATCGTCCAGGCCAGCAAAACCGTCAGCGACAAGCGCCTGCGCAAGATGCTGCTCGAAGAGGCGCGCCGGCAGGGCAAGCCGTACGCGCTCATCATCCGCGACATCACCGGCGGCTCGACCAACACGTCATCGTACGGCTACCAGGCCTTCAAGGGCGGCGCCCGCATGGTCTACAAGGTCGACGCGAAGACCGGCGCCGAGTCTCTCGTCCGCGGTGTGGAGATCGTGGGCACCCCGCTAACTTCTCTTGGGAAAATCGTGGCAGCCAGTGACACGCCGGGCGTCTTCAACGGATACTGCGGCGCCGAGTCGGGCATGGTCCCCGTCAGCACCATCGCTCCGGCCACTCTTTTCAGCGAGATCGAGCTCCAGCGCTCCGCCCGCGGCCGCTCCAAGGGCCCGATCCTCGATTCGCCTCACAGGTTCCCATGACCTACGACGCCTTCGTGGTCTCCGACGTTGGTCGGGTGCGCGGCCACAACGAAGACGACAGCCTCGTTCTCGCGGC
>CAZNZH010000215.1:5561-8523 GCA_964577445.1 uncultured Myxococcales bacterium | reverse complement strand
CAAAGCGCAGGCCCTTGTCGACCAGCAGCGGCGTCTTGTGCGTGATGTGGTCGGAGATCCACTCGTTGATGCGCCCGATGCGCGCCAGCGGCTCGACCGGCACCTCAAAGCGCGGCGGCTTCTGCCCGGCGATCGCGCACACCATCGCTCCGAACTCTTTGTAGGTCATGTTGACGTTGCCCAAGATGTAGCGCTCGCCCGGCCGCCCCCGCAGCGCCGCCAGCCACGCGCCCGTCGCCACGTCGCCCACGTGCACCGCGTTGATGCCGCCCTCCATCACCACCGGGCTCTGCCCGTAAGCGAAGCGCTGCACCAAAATCCCCGTCGGCGTCGGCGCGATGTCGCCGCCCCCGAACGGAAACGACGGGTTGACCACCAGCACGGGCAGGCCGCGCAGGTTGAACTTCAGGGCCTCCAGCTCGCTCATGTACTTGCTGAGCACGTAGTGGTCGGCGAGCCCCCAGTGGTTGAAGGGCGTGGTCTCGTCGGCGATCTCGCGCCCGGGCGCCAGCCCCACCGTCGCAAAGGACGAGCAGTGCACGAAGCGCCCGACGCCCGCGGCCAGCGCGGCCTCGAGCAGGTGCAGCGTGCCCTCGACGTTGACCCGGTACATCAGCGTGGGGTCCGGCAGCCACATCGCGTAGATGGCGGCGAAGTGAAAGACGGTGTCGACGCCTTCGAGCGCGGCCTCGAGCGAGGCCGGGTCCAGCAGGTCGCCCGGCACCTGCTGGACGTCCAGGCCGTCGAGGTTGCTCAGCGGCACGCCGGCCTGAATCAGCGCCCGCACGCGCACGCCCTCGGCCAGCAGCACCTTCACGACGTGCGACCCGATGAAGCCCGAGGCACCCGTGACCAGCGCCACCCGGGGCCGCCACTCGCCGGGCGCCGCGGCCGCCTTGCCGACGGTCGCCAGGGGCTTTCCCTTCGGCTTCGGGGTCGTCTTTTTCTTCGGCGCCACCTGCTTTTTCGGAGCACCGGCCGGCGCCTTCGGCGGGGGCCCGGGCGGCAGCAGCTCCTCCAACCTGCGGGCCATCATGATGTTGCCCGAGACCTTCATCTTCCGCGTGAAGACCGCCTTGGCTCCCGCCAGCTTGCCGTTGAGCACCAGCAGGTAGTCCGGGTCGGCGATCGAGATGGTGACGCTGGGCTTCGGGTGCGTCCCCTCGGCCACCGCGAGCGCGCCGTCTTTGACCGTCGCGTTCCACGATCCGCCCCCGGGACCGCTGATCTCCCACTGGAAGACCGCGTCCACGCCGCCGGCCTTCTCAGCCCGGAAACGCTCGTTTAGCGTCGCGAAGTAGCCCTTGACTGTGCTGACGGCGTCGGCCACCGTGTCCTCCGGGAAGTGAAACACGTTCTAGTGTTTCTACACCCCGCCAGATCGCCGCGCAACCCGCGCGCCCCCCTCGGGAGCAACCGCCATGGCCGTCGTCGAGACCGTCGCCAGCAAGTCCGGAGGCCGCCGCCGCCTCCAGGTGCGCAGCCCCGTCACCCTGGCGTCCGTCGGCGAGTTCGACGTCGCCACCGCCGCCGACGTCGCCGAGGCCCTGGCCCGCGCTCGCGACGTCCAGCGCCGCTGGGCCCTGACCTCGCTCAAAGACCGCGCCGCGCTCCTCGACAGCCTGCTCCAGGTCATCCTCGACCGCCAGGACGCCATCGTCGACCGGATCATGGGCGAGACCGGCCGCTCGCGCATGGAGACCTTCTTCATGGAGATCTTCGCCTCCTGCGACGCGGTGAACTACTACGCGCGCAGAGGCCCGCAGCTCCTCGCCGATCAGAGCGTGGGCCTGCACCTGCTGCGCATGAAGAAGGCCAAGATCGTCTACCGGCCCCTGGGCGTCGTCGGCGTCATCACGCCCTGGAACGGCCCCTTCGTCATGTCGCTGAACCCGACGATCCAAGCGGTGATGGCCGGAAACTCTGTCATCATCAAGCCGTCCGAGGTCACGCCCTTTTCGGGCCAGCTCGTCGAGGACCTCTTTCGCGAGGCGGGGTTTCCCGAGTACCTCGTCCAGGTCCTGCTCGGCGACGGCGAGACGGGCTCGGCACTCTGCGAGTCCGGCGTCGACAAGATCTCGTTTACGGGCAGCGTCGCCACCGGCCGCAAAGTCGGTGCGGCGTGCGGCCGAAACCTCATCCCGTGCACGCTTGAGCTCGGCGGCAAAGACCCCATGCTGGTCTGCGCCGACGCCGACCTCGAGCGGGCTGCGGGCGGCGCGGTCTTCGGCGCCTTCATGAACGCCGGGCAGTATTGCAGCTCGACCGAGCGGGTCTACGTCGTCGAGCCGGTCGCCGACCGCTTCACCGATCTGGTCGTCGAGAAGACCCGGGCGCTCAAGCTCGGCACCGCGGGCGACTTCGACATCGGCCCCTTCATCTCGGCGCCGCAGATCGAGACCGTCGAGCGCCACGTCGCCGACGCGGTGGACAAGGGCGCGCGCATCCTGTGCGGCGGCAGGCGACACGAGGCGCTCGGGCCGTACTTCTACGAGCCGACCGTGCTCGTCGACGTCACCCACGACATGGACGTCATCCGCGAAGAGAGCTTCGGGCCGCTCTTGCCCATCATCCGGTGCGCCAATGAGGAAGAGGCGGTGCGCCTCGCCAACGACACGACCTATGGCTTGGGCGCCAACGTGTGGAGCCGCGACAAGGCCCGCGCCGAGCGCATCGGCCGCCGCATGGAGGCCGGCAGCGTCTGCATCAACGACGCGTCGGTGACCTACGGCGCCCTCGAGCTGCCCTTCGGCGGCCGCAAGACCTCGGGCGTGGGCTCGGTCAACGGCCCCGAAGGCCTGCGCGCCTACTGCCACGCCCAGCCCATCATCATCGATCGCTTCGGGCTGAAGGCCGAGCAGATCTGGTACCCCTACACCCGCGAGAAGCTCGAGGGCATGCAGAAGGCCCTGCGCATCCTGTGGGGCACGCCGCTCAAGCGCCTGATGAAGTAGGCGGCCGA
>CAZNZH010000215.1:0-5461 GCA_964577445.1 uncultured Myxococcales bacterium | reverse complement strand
TCTCGGGCTGGCGATCTCGGGCTGGCGATCTCGGGCTGGCGATCTCGGGCTGGCGATCTCGGGCTGGCGCTACTCGCGGCCCAAGAAGCGCTTGGCCTCGCCGTGGGTCTGGAAAAACCCGGCGCTGCTGACCTGGGCGATCTGCATCGCCGCGCGGGCCAGCCTCATCTCCCAGGGCTTGCCGCCGTAAACCGCGATGGCGTCGACCAGCGAGCGGTTTTTGAACAGCCACCTGCCCAAGATGAGCTGCCCGCGGATCTGCGAGTCGTGGAGCGCCTCGAGGCTCACCAGCGAGCGCGTCCGGTTGTGCCGGCCCAGCCGGTTCGCGGCGTCGTCGAGCATCTCGCAGAGCGCCTTGGCGCCTCTCACGGTCCCGCGCCCGGCCAGGGTCGCCGTGGTGTTGTAGCCAGGGTCGATGCCGACCTCGATGCGGACCTCACCGTCGTCGTAAACGCGGTGAAACAGCAGATGTGGGCTGGTCATTCTAGCGTTCATAAGGCCTCCCGCGGTGGAGAACGACTATCGTACGCTGCCGGGAGGTCTAGTGGAACGCGTCTCCCTTCGTTTTTGGAACCCGGGCCACCGGCGCCCTCGCCCTTCAGCCGCCTGAGACCAGCCACGAGCGGCGGCGTCATGCCGCGGGTGGCCATCGCGCAAATCCGCAGGAGATGGCGGGTGAATCGGGAGGTGAGCGCCCTCGATCAGCGCGGGCCGGGCGCGTACGCGTCGCGGTTCATGTCCTTGTAATAGATGTAGCTGGTCGCGGTCTTGCCGATGGCGCAGAACCACTGCGGCAGGTAGGGCGCCATCCAGATCGAGTCGCCCTTCTGCACCGGGTACCAGTCGTCGCCCAGCCGGTAGACGCCCGCGCCGCTGAGGAAGGTCAGGCCGTGCTCCATGACGTGGACCTCGACCATCGGCAGGCTGCCGCCCGGCTCGAAGGTGAATTGGTTGATGGCCATGTCGTAGGAGGCGTCGGTGGGCAGAAACGTCTTCAGCATGGCGGTGGGGTCGCCGAGGAAGGCCTCGGCGATGATGTCGCGCTCGTGGGCCAGGATGGCTTTGGGGGCGCGGCCGCCCGAGGGGATGAAGGGCTTTTCGAAGACCAGCAGGTGCGAGAGCGCGGCGGCGCTGAGGCTGAGCGGGTGGTCGGCGGGGACGTAGACGTAGGCGCCGGCGCCGATGGAGGAGGGGCCGTCGCCGAGGTCGGCGGACAGCTCGCCGTCGAGCACGTAGATGAAGCGCTGGATGCCGGGCTGCGCTGGGGCGGCGTGGCCGCCGGGCGCCACCTCGACCAGGAACTGGGTGAAGCCGGCGCCCATGCGGGGCGAGATGAGGATGGTCAGCACCGCCTCGTGCCAGCCGGGCAGCGAGCAGGGGACGTGGCTCTCGGGGGCCAGCAGGGCGTGGTCGCGCTGGACGCGGCTGCGGGTGAGGCCGGACAGGGACATGGGAACCTCGGGGTGGTCTGCCGGGCGCTAGAGGTGGGTGGCGAAGTGGACCGCGGCCTGTAGCGCCAGGGCGACGTCGTCGGGGTCGACGTCTTCGTCGGGGTGGTGGCTGAGGCCGCCGGGCGAGCGGATGAAGAGCATGCAGGACGGGGCGACGCGGGCCATCACGCGGGCGTCGTGGCCGGCGCCGCTCATCAGCTCGATCGGGTCCACGCCGGTCGCTGAGATGGCGGCGGCGAGGTCGTCGCGCAGCGCGGCATCGAAGGGGCACGGCTCGGAGGTGGTCAGCGCGTCGACGCTGACGCTCAGGCCACGGCGCGCGGCGATGCTCTCCGCTTCGGCCACCAGCGCGTCGCGGGCCGTCTGGAGCGTCGTCGCGTCCGGGTGACGGAGGTCCAGGGAGACGGTGGCGCGGCCGGCGATGACGTTGATCGCGCCCGGGCTGGTGTGAAGCTCGCCGGTGGTGGCGACGAGGCCGTCCACGGTGCGCGCCATGGACTCGACGACCAGGACCAGCTCGGCCGCCGCCGGCGCGCAGTCCAGACGCAGCGCCATGGGCGTGGTCCCGGCGTGTCCGGCGCGGCCCTCGAAGTGAAAGCGCAGCCAGCGCTGGCCCGCCAGGCCGCTGACGACCCCCAGTGGCAGCCCGCGGCTCTCCAAAAGCGGCCCTTGCTCGATGTGCACCTCGAGGTAGGCGCGAGGCGGCGTCGCGTGCGCCCACGCGCCGGTCGCCACGTCTTCGGGGTGGCCGCCGAAGTCGATGATCGCTTGCTCAAGCGAGGTCCCTGACACGTCGCACAGCGCGAGCGCTTCTTCGGGCAAGGCCCCCGCCATGGCGAGGCTGCCCAGGTACGGCAGCGGGAAGCGCGCCGCCTCCTCGCCGGTGAACCCGATGACCTCGATGGGCATCGGCGGCGCGGTGCCACCGTCGCGGAGATGCTCCACCACGGCGATACCCAGCATCACCCCGAGGATCCCGTCGTAGGGGCCAGCGTCTCGGACCGTGTCCAGGTGCGAACCGATCGCCAGCGCCGGCACGCCCATCTCACCGACGCGGCCGACGATGTTGCCGACCGCGTCGACGCGGACCGTCATGCCGGCGGCCTCCATCCAGCCAGCGATCAGCATGTGCGCGCGCTTCATCGCCGGGCCCAGGCAGGCGCGGCGGATCGTGCCCCCTTCGTCGGTGCAGTCGGCCAGCGTCCGGCACCGCTCGACGGCCACGTGCCCCAAGGTCATCGTTCTACTTTCCACGGCGTCTCCTCGACATCTCCATCTCCACCGCCTGCTGTAGCCGCCCCGCGGGGACGATCTGCAGGCTGTGCAGGCCCTCGGCGTGGGCGATCTGCGAGCGCACCGGGCGGTCTCTCCGAATCGTGACCATCAGCTTTCGGTCCTCGCCGTCCACCGCTCCCATCAGGCGGAATGTCATGTGGTCGGTCCCCCGCTCGGCCAGGTAAACCGAGCGGAACCGGAAGATCGGGCGGCCCACGCGGCTCTCGGCCCCCTCGGGATCTTCGGCCTCGTCGGGCTCACCGGCGCCTTGGTCCCCCTCGATCTCGTCCATCGCGTCGATCTCGATGACCTCGTCGAGGGACACGGTCACCGCCTCGCACAGCGCCGCCATCACCAGCGCTGGGTTGTCCCCGCGCGCCACATGCGCCAGCTCTGCCTCGCCCACGAACTCCACATGCTGCGGCAGCTCGCTGAACAGCGCCTTGAGGATCCCGATAAGCTCGCTCCGCGGCAGCGCGTCCGGTTCGATGGCTCCGTCGTCACTGGCCACCGCGTAGGCAGCGCAGAGCCGCTCCCACAGCGGCGTTGGCGCCAGATGCCCCAGCATCCGCGCCATCCCTTCGGCGTCCACCCGCTCCACGCGAAGTCGCTGCGCAGCCCCGTCACTCACAGCATCGCCTTGGCCGCAGGGTTCATGGCCCGAGAGTACCCGCGCCTCGTGTCCCCGTCACGCCCGCCCACAATCGACGCCGCGTCGCCGACCGCCGGACCTTGGGTCCGCGGCCGCGCGAGCCTATGCTCGTCAGCGCTGACCTCCCCCGCCCGGAGCCCGCGTGCCGCCCTGCTCGCCGCCGCCGATCTGCTTGGTGCTCATGCCCTTCGGAGCCCAGCCGCGCCCGGCGGACGGGGCGCCCATCGACTTCGATCGCCTCTTCGATCTCGCGATCCGCCCCGCCGCTGCACAGGCCGGACTGCTCGCGCTGCGCGAGGACACCGGCGCCCTGGCCGGCGCGGTGAGTCGCCCGGTCGTTCAGCGCCTGCTGCTCGCGGACTTCCTGCTCGTCGACCTGGGCTCCGCCTCCCCGAACCTCGCCCGCGCGCTGGGGCTGCGCCAGGCGCTGCGCCCCCACGCGACGATTCATCTGGTGGCGGCCGGCCGCGATCTGCCGGTCGACCCCGGTCTGGCGCGCTGCGTGAGCTACACCGCGGACGGCGCGGGCGTTCAGCGTCTGGCGCGCGCGCTGGCCGCCCGACTCGCGCACCTGAGCCCCGACCCCGACCCCGAACCCGACGACCTGGCGCTCGTTCGCTTGCTCCAAGGCGGGGCGCCGCCCGAGATCGCGCGGCTCAAGACCGACGTGTTTCGCGATCGCGTCCCGGCCGCAACGGACCTCCGGCGCCAGCTCGCCGAGGCGCGCCGCGACCAGGACAGCGCGATGTTGCATCGCATCGAGGCGGCGCTCGGATCCTTCAACGATGTCGGCGCCGGCGTGCTCGTGGACCTTATGCTGAGCTACCGCGCCCTGTCGGATTGGGACGCGGTGGTCGCGCTGTGCGACGCAATGCCAAAGGTGCTCGCGCGGACGGTCATGGTGCGCGAGCAGTGGGCCTTCGCGCTCAACCGCCGCGGCGATCGCGATGAGGCCACGGCGATCCTCGAGCGCCTGCTCGCCGAGCACGGCGCGAGCTCCGAGACCTGCGGGATCCTCGGCCGGGTCCACAAAGACCGCTGGAAGGACGCCCGGGCCGCCGGCGACGAGGCCGGCGCGCGGGCCCACCTGGACCGCGCCATCGCCACCTATCTGCGCGGGTTCGAGGCCGACTGGCGGGACGCCTACCCCGGCATCAACGCCCTGACCCTGCTCGACATCCAGGGCGACCCGGGCTCGCTCGCCCGCCGCGACGCCCTGCTGCCGATCGTCGGCTACGCGGTCGAGCGGCGCATCGCCGGCCACACCACCGATTACTGGGACCACGCCACCCTGCTCGAGCTCGCGGTTTTGGGCCGGGATGGGGCCCGCGCCCAGCGACACCTCCGAGATGCTCTGGCGGTCGTCCGCGAGCCGTGGGAGCCTGAGTCCACGGCTGACACCCTGCGGCTGGTCCGGACTGCGCGGGCCGAGCGGGGTGTCGCCGAACCGTGGCTCGACGAGGTGATCGCCGAGCTCTCAGAGAGGAGGCACTGATGGGCGCGATGATCGAGATCCCGTTGCCGTCCGGAAAAACCGCGCCGGCGTGGCTGACCGGGCCCAAGTCCGGGCCTGCCGTGGTGGTCCTGCAGGAGTGGTGGGGCCTGAACGAGCAGATCAAGGGCGTGGCCGAGCGCGTCGCCAAGGCCGGCTTTCGCGCGCTGGTGCCGGATCTCTACCACGGCAAGCTGGCCGTGGACGCCGATGAGGCCTCGCACCTGATGGACACCCTCGACTGGGCGGGCGCGGTCCAAGAGGACATCGCGGGGGCCGTGGCGTTGCTGGGCAAAAAGGACCAGCAGGTCGGCATCATGGGCTTCTGCATGGGCGGCGCGCTGACGATCCTCAGCGGCATCCAGGTGCCGGGGCTCGCGGCGGCGGTCTGTTTTTACGGGATCCCACCGGCGTCCGTGGCGGACCCGGCCGAGATCCGCGTGCCCTTTCAGGGGCACTTCGCGGTCGAGGACGACTGGTGCTCGCCGGCCCTGGTGGCCGAGCTCCGGGCGCGGCTCGAGGCGGGCGAGGTGGACTTCGAGCTCTACAGCTACAAGGCCGACCACGCGTTCATGAACGAGACGCGGCCTG
>CAZNZH010000214.1:6325-8553 GCA_964577445.1 uncultured Myxococcales bacterium | reverse complement strand
AGCAGCCCGACAGCGGCGGGCTGAAACAATTACTTCAATACGGTTGCTACACATTAATCCGCTCGGGCCGCGGCCTCGCCCGCCGGCGGCGGGGCCTCGTCCCAGCGCAGCCGCCACGATCGAAGGGGCTCCCCGGGGCCGTGCTTCCGAAGCCGGTACAGCAGCGCCTCCACCTGCCTGGGTTGCATCTGGAGGCGCGCGGCGATCTCGCGCCGGCTGAGCGTCGTGAGCGCCGCCAGCATCCATGCCGCGAAACGCCGGGCTGGGTTCGCGCCGGCGCCGCGCCGCGCCGTCGACAGCTCGTCGAGGGTCGTTGCGGTGAGCTCGCAGACCCTGGCGAGCACCGCGTCGGCGTCGACCAAGGGGGGCGGGGCGTCCAACTGCGCGGGCGACAGCTTGAACTGCCGCCGCGCGGCCGGCGCTTGGTAGAACCAACCGGTGGCGAGGTCGAGCTCCTCGGGCCACTCGGCCGCACCCGAGTGCAGTTCGCGGGCGTAAGCCTGGAGCTGCTCCGGCGTGCCAAACTGCTCCGCCACCATCGAAGAGGCCAGCCAGCCCGGGGCGGTCTCCAGCCCCAGATGCGCACGGTGGCTGGTCCAGCAGTCCTCGTCCGGGCGGGCGGCCAGGTGCGCCCGGACCGGGTTGAGGTGGATGTACGCGACCAGATGCCGCAGGTACTCCGGCTCAAGCACCCGCTGGCTTCGGAACCGCCCGCGAAATGAAGGCCCATCCCACCCCTCCGCCGCGTTGAGGCGAAGCGTGTAGCGACTGGCCAGCAGTTGCATGCACCGCGAGAGGTTGCCGTGGACGCTGCGCACCAGGAGGTGAAAGTGGTTTGGCATCAAAGCCCACGCGTGGACCTCCCAGCCGAGCTCTTCGGACACGCTGCCCAGCACGTCGAGAAAGAGCAGACAGTGCTCGTCCCGCGAAAAGATGGGCCCGCGCCTCGCGCCGCGGTTCATCACATGGTGCCAAGCGCCAGGGGCGTCCACTCGGGGTCTTCGGGGCATGGACCCAGTTTAGGCAGAGCTTCGGCCGAAGAGCAAATGTGTAGTCGGGGCGTCAGAGGCCTCGATCTTGATTCCTCACCGCTGCTTTCATACATTGCGCACATACATCGTGGACGGGATGTGCGGCGATGGTACGGACCCAGATCTATCTGACCGAGGAGGAGCACGCGGCGATTGGCGCCGTGGCAGGCGCCTCGGGGGTCACCCAAAGTGAGATCATCCGCGACGCGATCGACCGCTACCTCAGCGCCGAACGGGGCCAGAACCGAAAGCGCCTGCTGCGCGCCGCCCAGGGGATCTGGTCGGACCGCGACGACCTGCCCGAGTCGGCTCGCCTGCGGGCTGAGCTCGACCGAGAGTAGCGCGCGGTGACCGAACGCCTCCTCATCGACACCGAGGTCCTCGTGGAATACCTGCGCGGCCGCGACGCCGCGATCGAGTACTTCGAGGGGCTCGCCCAGGAGCTCTCGGTGTCCTCCATCACCGTCGCCGAGATCTACGCCGGCGCCCGTGCAACCCATGAGCACTCCGCCCTCGAGCTCCTCTTTCAGGGCCTCGCCGTCGTGCCCGTCACGGCCGAGATCGCGCGTGACGCCGGTCAACTGAGGCACCGGTTTGGACCGAGCCACGGGACGGGGCTCGCCGACGCGATCATCGCCGCCACGGCTATCGCGCTCGGAGCGACCCTCGCGACCTTCAACACGGAGCGCTTCCCCATGCTCGCCGCCGTTTCGGCTCCCTATCCGCGCCCGTGACGGGACGCCCAGCACCCCCGCTGAGGCAGGGCGCCGCTCGAAGATGAAATGTGTACTCTGGGCGTCAGACGCCTGATCGAACTTGGGCGTCAGACGCCTGATCGAACTGATCGAACGCCTGATCTGAAATGTGTACTCTGGGCGTCAGACGCCTGATCGCGCCTCTGGGCGTCAGACGCCTGATCCTCGCCCAGACGCCTGATCCCGCCTGATCCTGACGAAGATGAAATGTGTACTCTGGGCGTCAGACGCCTGATCCCGCGCCGCCTGATCCCGCGCCCGTGACGTGACGCCCAGCACCCCCGCTGAGGCAGGGCGCCGCTCGAAGATGAAATGTGTACTCTGGGCGTCAGACGCCTGATCGACGCCCTGGGCGTCAGACGCCTGATCCGTGACGCCTGATCGACACTGATCGAACTCAGCACCCCCGCTGAGGCAGGGCGCCGCTCGAAGATGAAATGTG
>CAZNZH010000214.1:0-6225 GCA_964577445.1 uncultured Myxococcales bacterium | reverse complement strand
GGCGCCGCTCGAAGATGAAATGTGTACTCTGGGCGTCAGACGCCTGATCGCGCCTGATCCCGCCTGATCGTCGCCGAACCTCTGCGGCGTTCGGCGATGGCGCGTGCTAGCCTCAGCGCGCCGCCGTCCGATCCCGGCTCGGGGGCGCCCGTCACCCCCGCCGCCAGGAGCGCGCCGTGCAAGGCACCGCTCGATTCGCCAGCTTTTTCCTGCTCGTTTGCGCGCTCGGCCCCGCCTGCGGCGACACCCCGACGCGCGAGGCCGACGCCCTCGACGCCGCCGGTGACTCGGCCGGCTCCGACACCCTCGACGCCGGCGACGTCACCGACACCAGCGACGCCGACACCACCGAGCCGCCTCCGCCCGATCTCAGCACGCCGCTGCTCCCAGGCGAGGTCCGCGCCGGCGTCGTCACCCGCCCCGCTGAGCTCCTCACCGGCCCCAAAGCCGACGGCCGCCTCGGCGACGTCCGCATCGACAACGCTCACGTCGCCTTCATCATCGAGGGCGCCCGCCGCGCCGGCGGCTTCCGCTACTGGGGCGGCCACGTCGTCGACGCCGCCCCCGTCGCCCCCGGCGGCACCCTCGCCCCCGACTACTACGGCGAGACCTTCTTCGGCTACGACCTCGCCACCATGCGCCCCGACACCGTGGACATCATCGCCGACGGCTCCACCGGCGAAGCCCACGTCCGCATCACCGGCCGCACCGTCGCCCTCGACTTCGCCGCCGGCCTGCTCGCCAAAGTCCTCCTCGTCGACCCGCCCGACCTCGCCATCGCCTACGACTACCACCTCGGCCCCGACGACCGCGCGCTGCGCCTCGACATCACCCTCACCAACGACAGCGCGAAGTACGTCGCCGTCGACTACGTCACCATCATCGCCGCCCACGGCGACGGCGCCGCCGCCTACATCCCGCCCTTCGGCTTCGACAATCGCGCTGCGGTCGGCGTGCCCATCGACTCCTTCGCGGTCGCCGGCCGCGACCTCGCCTACGGCATCCTCTCCGCCACCCCCGACATCCTGCTGCTGGGCACCTACCAAGGCCTCACCGTCGCGCTCGGCGAGGAGCTCTACCTCGACGCCGGGGCCTCCGCCCTCACCACCTACCGCTTCGCCGTCACCACCGGCGGCCCCGACGGCCTCGCCCGCATCCAGCGCGATCTCTCAGGCGCCAGCGCCGTCGCCGCCCACCTCTCCGGCGCCGTGACCCTGCCCGAGACCGCCGACTCCGACCGCTCCTGGGTGGTCGCCTGGCGCGGCGAAGACCTCGCCAGCCTCGGCCCCATCGCCCCCGACGGCAGCTTCGACCTCGAGCTCGACCCCGCCGACGGCTACGAGATCCAAGCCTTCTCCGAGCACCACGCCGCCTCGCCCCGCGTCGGCATCGACCTCGCCGCCGGCGACGACCTCAGCGTCACGCTCGAGATCCCCGCCGCGGCCGTCGCCCTCGTCGACGTCACCGAGGCCGCCACCGGCCAACCCGAGCCCGCCCGCGTCTCCTTCGTCCGCCAAGGCGCCACCCCCACCGACAGCCCGCCCGCCGCCGCCCGCGTCTACGAGACCTGGGGCGACGGCATCGGCGGCGTCGCCTACCACCTCGGCGTCCCCGAGCGCGTCGTCTTACCCGCCGGCGCCTACGAAGCCGTCGCCTCCCGCGGCTTCTCCTACGAGCTCGACCGCCGCGCCGTCGACCTCCCCGCCGGCCAAACCACGCCGCTCAGCTTCAGCATCAAGCGCGTCGTCGACACCACCGGCTGGGTCTCCGCCGACTTCCACGTCCACGCCGAGGGCAGCCACGACAGCTTCGTCCCGCTCGACATCCGCGCGCTCCAGGCCTTCACCGACGACCTCGACCTCCCCATCGTCAGCGAGCACGACGTCATCGGCGCCCTGGCCGAGATCGAGCTGCCCGAGCCCGTCGCCCAGAGCCTCGTCGCCATCCCCGCGACCGAAGCGACCACGCTCAGCTACGGCCACTTCAACGCCTTCCCGCTCAGCTACGACCCCAACGCGCTCAACCGCGGCGCCGTCCACGTCCACGACAAGCAGCCCGCCGAGCTCTTCGACGCCCTGCGCGCCCAGAGCCCCGCCGACGAGATCCTCCAGGTCAACCACCCGCGCACCATCGCCGCCGGCGGCTACTTCTCCTTCGTCGGCCTCGATGGCGCCGCCGACACCGTGAAGCGCCCCCAGGATTGGTCGATGAACTGGGACACCGTGGAGGTGTTCAGCGTCAACTGCGGCGACTCCAATAATAACCCCCACACGCTCCAAGATTGGATTGGTCTCACCAACCACGGCTACCGCAAAGCGCTGTCCTCCGGCTCCGACACCCACGACGTCCACATCACCGCCGGCTCGCCGCGCAACTGGATTCAAGCCGACAAAGCGGACCTGCGCGCCGACGCCCAGAGCCTGGTCCCGCCGGTGCGCGGCCGTCAGATGTTCGTGTCCTGCGGCCCCTTCGTGCGCTTCCGAGCCGCCGACGGCACCAGCCTCGGCGGCACGACGGCCCCCGAGACCCCAGGCGGCGACGTGCAGCTCGAGGTCATCGTCGAGGCGCCCACCTGGATCGCCATCGACGAGGTGCGCCTGTGGGAAACGGCGCCGCCATCGAGGTCGTCGACGTCACCGGAGCCGCCGCTCAGTCCGTGCGCTTAGACACCGTCTTCACCGTCAGCCCCGCCGCCGACGCCTGGTACGCCGTCGAGGTCATCGGCCACGGCGACATGAGGCCCGTCACCCGCGCCGGCCCGCCCTACGCCCTGACCAACCCCATCGAGGTGGACGCCGACCGCGACGGCGTCTGGACCCCGCCGGGCGACGTCGGCGTCGCGCCCTCGGCTCCTTAGCGCGCGCCCCGGACTTCAGCTCGCCAGGGTGTCCTCGACGAAGGCGCGGACGCGGTGGGCCTGGTCGGCGCCCAGGCCCTGGCCGATGAAGGCGGCGCCGGCGACGAAGGCGTGCAGCGCCAGCGCGACCGGGACCGCCCACAGCGCCCAGGGCGTGCCGCCGATGGTCCACTGGGCGAGGCCGTACATGAGGCCGCCCAAGCCGGCGAAGGCGACCAGGGCGTGGATGCCCAGAAACATCGTCCAGATATGGGGGTGCGGCCCGATGCGGCCGTGGAGCAGCGCGCCCTCGTCGGTGTCGCTGAGCATCAGGTCGAGGGTGGGCGACCAGGTGGTGCGCTCGCTCGCGGGGAGGGCGAGCTGGACGTGCCTCATCGTAGCGGCGCCGACCAGCGGGCAGCCCGGCGAGCTGAGTGCCCGCCGGAAGCGCTCGACCACGGCGTCGGCGGTCAGCGGCACGGTGAGCCGAAAGCGGGGGCGCAGGCTGGGCGCGTCGTAGCGGGTCGCCCCGCGGGAGCGCCAGCTCGCCGTGGGCGCGCGAAACCCGTAGTCGATGGGCAGGCGTGGCGGGGCGCCGCCCTGCTCGAGGGCGAGCCGCCAGCGCGACTTGAGCAGGATCTGCTCGACGCGCAGCGGCAGCCAGATGTCGTTGCCGACCGTCTTGGGGTGGGCATCGTAGTCCACGCTGCACTCAAAGACCTGAAGCGCGTCGGCGACCACGTCGGGCGCGGCCTCGCCGGTGTCGCCGGCCGGTCGCTCCGATGGCGTCAGGCGAAACACGCTGCGGGCCATCTTCTCGGCGCTGGCGCCGGGGGTGCCCAGCACGTCCATGTTCGCCATGTGGTGGGGCGCGTCCGAGACGAAGTTCAGCGACGCCATCCCGCTGCGCAGGAGGTTGCGGGCCGTGTTGCTGTCCGCACGGCAGCGCAAGATCATCCCGTCGGCCGCCTGGATCGGCGCCGGAAAGCAGAGGCTATAGGGCGCCAGATTCGCCGCGCCGTCGGGCTCGCGCGTGCAGACCAGCACCACCGGCATCGGGAAGTAGGCCGAGGTCTGAAAAAAACCCGGCCCGACCGGCATGGTCTCGAACGCGTCGTCCAGCGGCCGTGATGGGGCTTCGGACATCGGGCCATCCTCGGTTGCAGGCGGACTGTGCAGGAGGCCGCCCTTTTACAACACCGGCGCGTCCTGGGTCACGCGGACGCTCGCGGCGGCTCGAGAGGCGACCGCGCGCGCTTCGTCGGTGGTGTCGGCGTAGGCGACGACGACGCCCATGCGGCGGTGCTTGCGCGTGACGGGCTTTCCGAAGAGCCGCAGCTTGGCCCGCGGGTCGACCATGGCCAGCTCCACGCCCTCGAAGGCCGGGTTGGCGCCCGCGGCCTCGGCCAAGATGACCGCCGAAGCGCCCGGCGAGCGCTGGCGGATCTCGCCGATGGGCAGCCCCAGGATCGCGCGGGCGTGCAGCTCGAACTCGCTCATGTCCTGGGTCGCCATCGTCACCATCCCGGTGTCGTGGGGCCGCGGGCTCAGCTCGCTGAAGATGACGGTCTCGCCCTTGATGAAGAACTCGACGCCGAAGACCCCGGTGCCGCCGAGGTAATCGGTGACCTTCCGCGCCTGCTCCTCAGCGCTCTTTAGCGCCGCGGGGCTCAGGATCTCGGGCTGCCACGACTCCATGTAGTCGCCGCGCTCCTGGCGATGCCCGATGGGCGGGCAGAAGAGCGTGCCCTCATCGCGGGTGCGCACCGTCAGCAGCGTTATCTCGCAGTCGAAGTCCACGAAGGCCTCGGCGATGACCCGCACCGTGCGCCCGCGCCTGCCCTCCATCGCGTAACTCCACGCCGTCTCGACGTCGGCGGCCTCGCGGATGACGCTCTGGCCTTTACCCGACGACGACATCACCGGCTTCACGACGATGGGCAGCCCGAGATCGGCGGCCGCGGCTTGAAGCTCCGCCAGCGACGAAGCGAAGCGGTACGCGCTGGTCGGCAGCCCCAACTGCTCAGCCGCCACCTTGCGGATCCCCTCGCGGTCCATGGTCAGCAGCGCGGCCTTGGCCGTCGGGATGACGTGGTAGCCCTCGGCCTCCAGCTCGACCAGCGTCTGCGTCGCGATGGCCTCGATCTCGGGCACGATGAGGTGCGGCCGCTCGGCCTCCACCGCCGCTCGCACGGCCGCCCCGTCCTGCATGTCGAAGACCCGCGCCCGGTGCGCGAACTGCATCCCCGGCGCGTTCGCGTAGCTGTCGCAGGCGATGACCTCGACGCCAAAGCGCATCAGCTCGATCGCGACCTCGCGCCCCAGCTCGCCGCTGCCCAGCAGCAGGACCTTGGTGGCGCCTTCGCACAGCGCGGTTCCGAGCAACATCGTCGCCTCCTCGTGTCGCGAACCGCCCCCGGCTCAGCGCGGCGATCCGTCGGCCCAGGGGTCGCACAGCTCCAAGGTCTGCCGCCGCCCGGGGCCCACGCCCACGAGGGCCACCGGGACGCCGATCTCGCGCTCGATGAAGCCCAGATAGTCCCGCGCTTGTTGGGGTAGGGCGCCGTAGGACTCCACATCGGTCAGGTCGCCTTCCCAGCCGGGCAGGTCGACGTAGACCGGCGTCGCGTCGCGCAGGTCGCCATCGTCAGACGGCAGCGTGTCCACGAGCTGGCCGTCGACCATGTAGCCGGTGCACACCCGCAGGGTCTCGAGGCCCGACAGCACGTCCAGCTTGGTCACCGCGAGGCCGGTGAAGCCGTTGATTCGGTGGGCGTAGCGGAGCGCGGCGAGGTCCAGCCAGCCGCAGCGTCGCGGCCGCCCGGTCGTCGAGCCGAACTCCTGGCCGACCTCGCGCAGGCGGTCGCCGAGGGCGTCGGTCAGCTCGGTGGGGAAGGGGCCCTCGCCCACGCGCGACGTGTAGGCCTTCACGATGCCCAGCACCCGGCTGACGCGCCAGGGGGGGATGCCCACCGAGGTCGAGACCGCGCCCGAGACCGTGTGCGACGAGGTGACGTACGGGAAGGTCCCGTGCAGCACGTCCAGCAGCACGCCCTGCGCGCCCTCGAAGAGCACGTCCGTGCCTGCCTCCACGGCGTCTCGCACCTGGTCTTCGGCGTCGGCGACCAGCGGCCGCAGCCGCTCGCCCAGGGCCAGCAGCTCCGCGACCATCGTCTCGCGCACGATGGGCTCGAGGCCCAGCCAGGTCAGCGTCGCGTTGCGCTCGTCCAGCACGCGGTCGAGGCGGCCGTTCAGCCTGTCGCGGTCGAGCAGATCGCCTACCCGCACCGCGCTCCGGGCCGCGACGTCCTCATAGGCCGGGCCGATGCCGCGCCCGGTGGTCCCGATGCGCCCCGCGCCCAGCCGCAGCTCGCGCCCGGTGTCGATGG
>CAZNZH010000213.1:0-8616 GCA_964577445.1 uncultured Myxococcales bacterium | reverse complement strand
CTCACCCCCACGCCGGGGGTGGTGGCGCCACCCGCTCCGACCGCGGGCGCGGCCGGCGAGGGGCTGGTGCGCAGGGACGCCCGCAGGGACTCCAAGGCCTTCCGCAGCTTGACGGCGAGCCGGAGCGCGACGCCGGGGTCCTCGCGAGCCGGCGCCGGGGCGCTGCTCTGCGACGCCGCACCGCTCCGCGCAAACCCGCCGATCTTCAGCGTGGCCTGAGAGAAAGCTGTGCCTGTCGCCTTGCTGACCATGGGGCTCCGGGCTCCGCAGGCCGACTGCGGCCGCAATCGTGGCGCTGGAGGCTCCCGGGCTCTATCGGCCGAAGCGCCCGAGCACTTTAGCGAAATCGACCGGGCCCGCGCCGTGGGTCAGCGAGCAGCCCGCGCCCGGGTCCTCGCCGCCAGCTTGCGTTGGGCCGGCGTCGTCTCCGGCTCGGCGTCGCGCGGGCGCAAGAGCTCGACCTTGGCCGACCGCGCCCAGATGCCCAGCGCCTCGGCCCAGATGACGTCGGCGTCGCCGCGCTCGCCGTCGGCACAGCCCAGCATCTGGCGCACCAGCGACTCCAGGCAGTGCGGGGTGCGGCACACGGCGCGCATCGCCTTCTTGGCCGGCTTTCGCGGCGGATCGACGCCCACGAGGACCTTGGACAGCCCGGCGCTCACGCTCCCGTAGAACGCGAGGTACTCGTCGCTGTCTGCCGCGTAAACGGCTTCACATATCGCGCACTTCACGGCGAGGAAGACCCCGTCGACGGCCAGCATTTCGCTCTGTTTCATACGTCCTCATACGGCCCGCCCGCCACTCGGCCCAGCGAGCGGCAGGCTATCACGGCTCCGGCTCGGCCCGCCAACGCTCGCCGCCGCCCGGCGCACCCAGGACGTGCGGGAGTTCGCCACCAGCGCGGAAGATCACCGTGCGCAGCTCGGCGGTGTGGCGCCCGTCGGGGCCCACCAGCCAGAGCTCCGCCGGCCCGGGCAGCATCTCCACCAAGGTGAGGGCCGGCGCCCGGCGGGCCTCGTGGCGCAGCAGCTCGACCGCGCACGGGTTGGCGAGATCGACCACCAGGGGCTTGGGCTCGCCGGGCGGGCGGGTGAAGACGACGCGCGGGAGATCGGGGGCGAGCTCGCGCAGGCGCTGGGACGCGACCGCGGCGTCGGGCTCGTCGGCCCAGGCGTCCGAGGGCACGCGGAAGCGGCGTCGGTGAAGCACCAGCGGGCCCAGGCTCACCCGGGGGAGCGCGGCGGGGTCGGCGGCCCCCAGCCAGCCGCCGAGATCCAGCGGCAGCACCGGGAAGACGCGGGTGGCCAGGGCCGTGCGGCTGCCGTGGGTCAAGGGCAGCACGTCCACCCGCTCACCGGCGTGGGTGGTCACGCGGAAGCGGAAGCCCTCGCCGGTCAGCCGAATCGCCAGCTCGGCCAGGGGCGCGCGCCGCTCGGGGGGCTGCCCGCTGTCGGCGTCCAGCTCGAGGGCGACGCAGCCGAGATCGGGCGACCAGGCCATGAACGCCGCGCGGCGCCGGACGACAAGCGCCGGGCGGTCCGGGGCCGCCAGGGCCGCCAGCAGCTCGGCGGTCGCGGACGAGACGGCGTCCCGGTCGGGTGCGGCGGGGTAGAGCGAGGGCGTGAGCAGGATCTGGTCGTGGGCCTCGCCGAGGACGGCGACCGGCCCGCCGTCGGGGCTGAGGCACGGCATGAGGTCGGGGTTGGCGAAGGCCGTGCCGCAGCGGTCCAGGGTCGGCCGGAGCGGGGCGAGGCGCTCGCGGACGAGCTCCATCGGGAGCGCCAGGGGCTCGGACGCGCCGCGGTCGGCGAGGTGCTGGGCGACCACCTGGCCGAGCTCGGCCTGAAGCCCTCGGAGGGCTGCGCGGAGGGCGCGGGCCTCGGGCGGCGCGGCCAGATGCCACCGCGGGCCCACCGCGTCCAGCGCGCGGCACACCTCGCCCCAGGGCAGCTCCACGTCGCGCCCGAAGCGGCCGGCGAACCACGCCTGAAACGTCAGGCGGTCGGCGGCGACCGGGAGCAGCGCCAGGTCCAGGGCCAGGCCCAGAGGCGGCGCGAGGGCGCGCACAAAGCCGCTGGGGAGGCCTGCGATCTCGCCGGCGCGGTCGGCCTTCTCGTGGATCGCCGTGCGGGAAGCGTAGTGGCTGCCGGCGTGGCGGCGCGGCGGGTCTCCGAGCCACTGGGTGATATCGGCCTCCATGGCCTCGAAGGCGGCCCGGCGCGCGGTCAGCCCGCGCAGCGTCTCGAAGCGCTCGGCCGCCGCGCGCAGGCTGGCGAAGCGGCTGAGCCACGTCGCGCGCAGCGGGCCGGCCGGCTGGGTGAGCAGCACGTCGATGGCCGCCCCCAGGACGTCGGGGGCGCCGTTGGGCAGCGCGCTGGCCGGGGAGACGAAGCCGCCGGACTCGAGCCGCTCGAGGGTGGCCGCCGCGTCTTTCGGCGAGGCGTGGGCGGCCCCCAGCGCGATGAGCGCGTCGCGGGTGAGGGTCCCGTCGGCGCGCTGGAGCAGGGCGCGGGCGGCGGCGCCGTCCACGCGGGCGGCCTCGGAAAACCAGGCGTCGTCAGGGCGCGCGACGTAGGTCGACGCGCCGGCGGCGTCCAGGCCTGTCATCGGGGCGCGCCTGGGCCTGCCGACCCAGCCGCCGGCCCCGCGCAGCTCCGACGCGGCGCGCGACAGCAGGCCCTGCGCCACCCACTGCTCGACGAACACGCGGCGGACCTCGGCCGCCGGCATGGGCCGCGGGTCCTCGAGCCGGTCGAAGCGCCCGAGGGCTGAGGCGCCGAAGAAGCTGGTGGTCTCGTTTTTCGCGCAGAGGCGGCCCAGGTAGCGGAGCAGCGTGCGTTCGCGTGCCCGGTCGGCGGCGTTTCGGCGCCCACCACCGAGCGAGCGCTGCCAGGAGGGGATGCGGTCGGCGAGGTCGGGGTTCGACATGAAGAGGGCCTCGGCGAGGTCGTCGCGGCCCAGTGCGCCCGCCAGCGCGGCCCGCGCCGCCGACAGCGCGGGCTGCCAGTGGGCGGCGTCCGGTGCGGTGGCCGGGGCCAGCTCGAGCAGACGCGCTATGGGAAACCCCGTCGCGCGCAGCAGAAACCACGCGAAGGGACGCCAGCGCGGGCCCGCGTCGTCGTCGCTCACCGCTGAGCCGGCCGGCGGGCGTAGACCAGGCGCAGCTCGCTGGTGTGGAGGCCGTGCTCGCCGCGTAGCCAGAGGTCGCGCGGGCCGGGCAGCATCTCCACGAAGGTCAGGCTCCGGCTCTCGCGGGCGTGGCGCAGCAGGAGCTCGACGGCCAGGGGCGAGTCGCGGTCGAAGAGGAGCGGCTTCGGCTCGCTCGGCGGCGACACGAAGGTGAAGCGCGGGAAGGCGTCGCCCGCGAGGCTGCGGAGCTTCTGAGCGCAGGCCGCGGGTGTGCGCTCGCCGGCCCAGCGCGCCGAGATGACGCGCCAGCGGCGGCGGTGAATCACCAGCGGGCCGAGCGAGATGCGGGGCAGCGACGAGGGGTAGCGCCAGTCGCTGCCCAGCAGCGTGCCCAGGTCGGGCGGGCTGACCGAGTAGGCTGGCGAGGCGCGGTCCAGCCCCAGCAGGCGGGTCAGCGGCGCGACCCGGGCGTCGCGGCCGGACTCGGTGGTGACGGCGAACTCGAAGCCCGCAGCCGCCGGTCGGACGCGCAGCTCGGCGAGGCTGGCGCGCCGGTCGGGGCCCAGGGGCGACAGGCCCGAGAGCTGAAGGTCGACCTGGCCCATGTCCTCGCTGACGCTGATGAACGAGTGGGCGTAGGAGACCGGCAGCGCCGGCTCCGCGGGGGCGCACAGGGTGGTGAGGAAGGTGCGGAGGTCGCCGAGCAGGGCGTCGCGGCAGGCCAGGACGGGCAAGAGGCACGGGGTCGGGTACGCGAGGTGGTGGGCCTCCGCGAAGACGGCGAAGGGGCCGCCGTCGCCGTCGCCCACCATGATGTCGGGGTTGGCGAAGGCCGCGCCGCAGGCGTCGATGTGGGGCCGGGCCGCCGCGAGCGTGGGCTCGAGGACCGCGGGATCGATGGCGAGCGGGTGCTCGGCGCTCGAGCTCTGAAAGTGCGCGTCCACGCAGGCACGCAGGGCGGCGCGGCCGGCTGTCCACAGGCGCCGCAGCTCCCGGGTCCCCTCCGGTGCCGAGAGGAGAAACCCCGTCTTGTCCGCGGCGAGCGCAACCGCCACGTCGCGCCACGGCCGCTCGGCGCCGTCGAAGCGCTGGTCGTACCACGCGCGGAACGCGAGCCGGTCTGCGGCGGCGGGCAAGAGCGCCAACTCCAACCAGGGCGTCACCGACTCGCAGAGCGCGGCGTGTCCGGCCGGCAGGGCCGCCGGGGCCCCGGTCCGGTCGCACATCTCGTGAACCACCGTGCGCGACGCGTAGAATTCACCGGCCTTTCGGCGCGCGGGGGCCCCGGAGACCTCGGCGATCACGGCCTCCATCGCGCCCAGCGCGTCTCGGCGCGTCGGTAGCGCCGCACCGGCGAATCGCGCGCACTGTGCCTCGAGCACGTCGAGGCGCTCGAGCCAGGCGCCCTTGTCAGCCCCGGCCGCGCCCGCGATGCGGCGGCGCACCTCCTCGAGCGGGGAGGCGAGCCCGACCGGCAGCTCGGCCCACCCGCTGACCGTGGGCTCGCCCGCGCCCTCGCTGGCCCGGAGCGTGCCGCGCGCGTCGACCCGCCACCGGCGCGCGGCACCACCCTGCCCGACCACTCCCGGCGCGGGACGTCGCTCAGCGGGGCCGGTGAGCTCGGCGGCCGCTGCCTTCAAGAGCGCCTCCGCGGCCCAGTGGGTCACGAAGGCCCGCGTCCGCTCGCGCAGGGGCCAGGTCCGCGACTCGGGCGCCGCGTCCAGCCGCCCCGCCGCGACCGGCCCGAAGAACGCCGTCGTGTCATTCTTCGCGCAGAATCGCTGGGCGTACCTCCACAGGGTCCTCAGCCGCTTCTTCGCCGCCGCGCCCTCCGGGTCCGCCGCCAGGGCCTGTAGCCACCCGTCGAGCACCGCGTCCAGGCCCGGGTTTGAGACGAAGACCGCCTCGCGAAAGAGCGGCCGCCCGCCCAAGTGGGTCAGCCCCGCGACACCCTCGCGCCTGGCCTGCTCCCAGTCGGCGCCCCCGCTCGCTCCCAGCGCCTGCACCCACCCAAACGGGAGGCCGGTGGATCGCAATAAAAACCAAGGGAAAACCTGCCAATTCGACCCGGTCGGCTTGGAGGTCGCCGCGGTTTCGACCGAATACGCCGCGGGCCGCGGCTCTGATGACGGGTTCGCGATGGCGAGGCTCCACGGGCGGGTGCGCGGGAGAGCCTACAACGGCAGCCTGCCCTCGCCCACCGCGCCCCGCTTGCATCGTGGCGCGCCAGGCTGGCACGCTACATCGTCCCGTCGAGTTTCCCCCGCAGCGACTGGCTTGGAAGCACCCCATGGCTCGATTTGCCCCCCGCTTCTCCGCCCCGATGGCCCTGGCGCTCCTCCTCTCGCTGTCCGCGTGCGCAGGCGGCGCCAGCTCGACCGCGGACTCCGCCGGCGACGCCCGCTCCGACGCGGACACCCCGGGTGACACGGCCGCCGGCGGCGACGCGGCACCGGACACCGACGCCGGCGCAGATGCCGACGCAGCAGCCGACGCCGACGCGCTGCCCGACGCCGACGCAATCGCCGACGCCGACGCGCCGCCCGATGCCGACGCCATCGCCGACGCCGACGCGGGCGACCTGCTCCCGCCACAGGAGGTCGACGGCACGGACGCCGGCCCCGACGTGACGCCGGACACGCCGATCCCCGCGCCCGACCTGACCACCGTGACCTGGGGCGGCCACCTGCGCGGCACCATCATCGCCCTGTCGCGCACCGGCCACACCGTGTGGGTAGGCAGCCGCGGCAACCCCGAGCCCGCCGACCCCGCCACGATCCGCGGCGGCCTCGGGCGCCTCGATCTCGACACCGGCGCCTTCACCGAGCTGGAGGCCGAGCTCCCCCAAGGAAACTACTTCGACTTCATCGGCTCTGACGCCTCCGGCCCGGTCCCCACCGCGGGCGTTCAGGAGGACCAGGGCCGCTTCGTGGTCGTCGCCTACGACGGGCTGCTGGTCATCGACGGCACCACCATCGACCACCACATCGTGACCTTGCCCGGCGGCACCGTCGCCATCCCGACGCACCTGGGCCTGACCCGCGAGGCCGGGCACGCCTTCGCCTGGCTGAGCTCGGACCAGGGCCTGCTGCGGCTGGACCCCCAGACCTACCAGGTCCTCGACGTGCTCGGGCCGGCCGCGCTCGGCGGCGCGGGCGGCCTCGCCGCGCTCGCCATCGAGCCGCTGACGGGCGCGGTGTACGTCGCGCTCTACCCCGCCGAGGGTGGGGGCTCGAGGGTGCTGCGAGTCAGCCAGGACCTCGCCGTTCAGACCCTCGTGCCCGGCGACGGCGACACCCCGACGGGCCAGGTGGGCGACATCCTATGGAGCCCCGACCACGCCCTGGCCTACATCGCCCTGGGCGCGTGGAACGAGCTCGAGGGCGGCGTCGTGAGCTGGGACGGCGCGACCGCGACCACCGTGGTCGTCGAGGGCCAGCTCTCCGAAGCCTCCACCGGCGAGGCCGGCCCCTTCGGCGCCCAGGTGCTCGCGCTCGACTCCGACCACGACACGCTGCTGGTCGGCGGCCGCATCCAGCCGGGCCTCACCGGCAGCAAGGGCGGCGGCCTGGCCTTCGTCGACCTCACCACCCCCAACCGCGTCGCGGGCGTCCCCCCAGCCGCCGTGCCCTTCGTCGGCATGCACGTCGGCTCGATGGTCTACGATCCCTTCCACCGCCGCACGCTCGTGGCGATGCGCGGCCAGTGCAGCGAGTTCAAGCTGCGCGACTACGGCCTGATGACCCTGTGGTTCGATGACGCGGGCGGCGTGAACCTCGAGCGGCCGCTGCTCAGCGGCATCCGCGCCCTGGCCGAGGTGGACGGCGAGCTCTGGGCGGGCCTGCGCGATGAGCGGCCGGGGCTGGCCTGCGAAGGTCGCCCCATCCAGACGGGCCTCGTCGGCGTCCGCCAGCGCCGCACGGGTGTGGTCCGCCTCATCCAGACGGCCGAGGGCGGCAGCATCTCGCCCATGCCCGGCATCACCGACATGGACGTGCCGAGCGGCGACCGGGCGGCGATCGCGACCTGGAAAGACGGCTTCTTTATCGGCAGCCCCGGCTCGGGCATCGCCGCAAACCCAGCATTTCTCGGCCCGTCGCTACAGATCGAGAGCATCGTGTGGTCCGACGAGGAGACCCTGTGGCTGGGCGGCCGCGCCTCGCACCAGCCCGGCGATGAGCCCTCCCTCCACGACGTCGGCCCGCGCGGCATGGCGCGCATCGCGCTGAACTCGAAGGGCGGCGTCGGCACCGTCACCCACTTCGTCGTCAAGGCGAATCAGGCCGGGCAGATCGAGGGCCTGCCGAGCAACGACGTCCGCGACATCCTCTTGGCCGGCGACGGCGGGGTCTACGCGGTCTGCGCGACCGAGCGCATCGACAGCTCGTCGCTGGACCACGCCGAAGAAGACATGCTGCTCATCGACGGCGAGCCCCGCTACGGCGGCGTCGTCCACATTTCCTCAGACGCCACCGTGCAGCTCGTCATCCCCAGCGAGGCCAGCCCCGACCCGCGCGCCGCGGCCCTCGACCCCCAAGGCCGCCTCGTGGTCGCCGATCGCGTCCAGGGCCTCGTGCGCCTGGGCGACGACGGCCCCGAGCAGTGGGACTCCGGGCTGAAGTGGCCCGCCGGCTCCATCCCGCGCGTCCTGTGGTTCGGCGAGGGCACCGACATGGCCATCGGCTTCGACACCGGCCTCGCGGTCCGCTACGCCGGCACGGAGGGCTTCATCGGCGACCACGGCACGGTCTGGACCCTGCTCAAGCGCGGCGACACCCTGCTCGCCGGCACCGACGAGGGCCTGATTCGCCTGACGCCGCCTGACAAAGCGGACACCCTCGAGCCCCCGCTGGACATCCCCAAAAACCCGCCCTTCCTCACCGTCGGGCCCCCCAAACCACCCCTGGCCTGCCTCCCCACAGGCACGCCGTGTCTGGCCACCCCCGAAGACTGCTGCCCCGGCCTCATCTGCGGCTCCGGCTTCGTCTCGGTCTGCGAGTAGCGAAGCGGCCCTCAGCACCGCTCCGCTCCCGACCACGCGCCGAGAGGGCACCACCCGGGCCCTCTCGGCCTGCTCACGGGCGGCGCGCGGTGCTCCGCTTCATCGCTGGCGACCCCGCCCCCCCCAGTCTGGCCGGCTCGGGGCTCTCCGCGCCTACGCGAGGAAGGCCACGCGCCCGCGGCCGATGAGGCGCTCGACACGGTCTACGGCGTCGTCGCTGGGGGCCATCTTGTAGTGCTGGCCGAGGCGCACGGTCGCGTGACCGCGCTTGGGGAGGTTGACCCGCACGTCCACCGGCAGCCCGTGCTCGCTGGCCAACAGCAGCTCATGCAGGCGCTGGAACTTCTTCGGGTCCATCGCGTCGCCGTCGACGGTCAGGCGCAGGCGCTTGGTGCTCGACTCGCGGTGCGACGCCAGGGTCGCGACCGACTCCGCGCGCAGCTTTATCGAGGTCGCCTCGCCCTCGCCTTCGAGCTGCACCTGCG
>CAZNZH010000212.1:0-8621 GCA_964577445.1 uncultured Myxococcales bacterium | reverse complement strand
ACCTCGCGCTCTCATCGTGGTGCCCGGTTTCGCGCCACGCGCTGACGCACAACGTCGAGATCTTCCGCCGCCGCCTGAGCCCGGGCGCGCGGCTGGGCGTCGTCGTGAAGTCCAACGCCTACGGGCACGGGCTGCTGCCGGCGGCGCGCACCTTCATCTCGGCAGGCGCGGACTGGCTGATCGTCAACAGCGTCGACGAGGCGCTCGCGCTCCGGGCCGGCGAGGTGGACGCTCCGCTCTATATCTGCGGCCGCGTCCAGCCGGCGCGCGCAGGCGACGTGGTCGCGGCGGACGCGCGCTGTGTCATCTACGATAACGAGCTGGCGGGTGCCTTGGACATGGCGGCGCGCGCGGCCGGCCGCGTGGTGCCGGTGCACCTCAAGGTCGAGACCGGCAACCACCGCCAGGGGCTCGAGCTGCGGGACGCGCTGGCCCTGGGCCGGCTCGCCGCGGCGCTGCCCGGCCTGCGCCTCGAGGGGCTGGCGACGCACTTCGCCGACATCGAGGACACGACGGATCACCGCTTCGCGGGCCAGCAGGTGGCCGCCTTCGCCGAGGCGCGCCAAGCCTTCACCGAGGCCGGCCTCGCGGTCCCGGTCGTCCACTCGGCCAACTCCGCCGCGACCATCCTCTTCCCCGAGACCCACGGCGACCTCGTGCGCGTCGGCTTGGCCGCGTACGGGCTGTGGCCCTCGCCCGAGACCTTCGCCACCGCCATCCAGATCCACGCTCAGGGCGGCGATGGCTTTTTGCCCGAGCTCCGCCCGGCGCTGTCCTGGCGCGCCCGCGTCGCCCAGGTCAAAGACGTCCCCACGGGCGCTTTCGTGGGCTACGGGCGCACCTTCCGCGCCACCTGGCCCATGCGCGTCGCGATCCTGCCCGTCGGCTACCACGAGGGCTACGACCGCCGCCTGTCGAACCTCGCCCATGTGCTGGTGAAGGGCGTGCGGGCGCCGGTCCGCGGGCGCGTCTGCATGAACATGACGATGGTGGACATCACCCACATCCCGGACGTGCGCGCCGGCGACATCGCGACGCTGCTGGGCCAAGATGGCGACGAACGGGTGAGCGCTGAGCAGCTCGCGGGGTGGATGGGGACCATCAACTACGAGGTCGTCTCGAGGATTCACCCGGGCGAGCCGCGGATCCTCGCGTGAGCGTCGAGCTGACCGAGGACGCCGGGGTGGACGCCGGCCAGGTCGTCGCGTTCTTCGACATGGACCTGACCATCATCGGCGCCAACACCGGCAAGCTGTGGATTCGAGACGCGTTCTCCCGAGGGGAGCTCGGCGTCCTCACCCTGGCGCGCCTGATGTTCGCGGTCGCCCGCTACCGCTTGGGCGTGATGGATCCTGGGCCGCTGATGACCCAGGCCATCCGCTCCCTCGACGGCGTTCAGGAGGAGGCCTTCGCCCTTCGTTCGCGGCGCTTCTTCGACAAGGCGGTCCGGCCCCACGTCCTGCCGCTGGCCGTCGAGCGCATCCGCGAGCACGAGGCGCAGGGTCACGCCATCGCGCTGCTGTCGGCCTCCACCAACTATGTGGTGGGGCCTTTGGCCGCTCACCTGGGGCTGGAACACGCGCTGTGCACGCGGCTGGGCGTGGTTGACGGGAAGCTGACGGGCGCCATCATCGAGCCGCTCTGTTACGGCGCCGGCAAGCTCGCCATCGCGCGCCGGTTCGCGGCCGAGCACGGCGTGCGGCTCGAGGACGCCTGGTTCTACACCGACTCCATCCACGATCTCGCGGTGCTCGAGGCGGTGGGTCACCCGGTCGTCGTCCATCCCGACCCACGCCTTGAGCGCATCGCGCGCCGCCGCGGCTGGCCGGTGCTGGACTTCTTCGGCTCGCCGCCCCCCCGCAGCAGGGCCAACATCGCGGATTTGAAAGACAAATCCGGACGGCGCGGGGCCGCGTAAAGCCTTGACGATCTCAAGCGGCGTGTGCTAACCACGCGGCGCCGCGCGCCCAGGGCCGCTGCGTTTTCGAGCATTTCGCAGGGACACCCGGCCACCAGGACCCTCCCCGCCGTGAGCAAGATGAAGGAAGGCATGGAGGTCGCGTCGGTCGGCCTGGAGATGGGCGGCTGCGTGGCGGTCGGCTGGCTCTTTGGCTCCTGGCTGGATGCGAAGCTCGGCACGGCGCCCTTTGGGATGACCTTCTTCGTCATGTGTGGGTTCGGCGCGGCCATCAAGGGCCTCTTGCGGGTGGTCAAGAAGGCGCGGGCCGTCATGGCGGCCGACTCGCCGCAGAGCGAGAGCGTGCCTCGGATGTTGGGCGCTCGGGCGCCCGGGAGCCGCACCCGATGAGCGCGCCGGCCGCCAGCAACGCCGCGGCGAGCGTGCCGCCGTTCATCGCCGGGGCGCTCCGCATCGAGTGCGCCCTGGTGCTGATCGTCAGCGCGTTGACCCACCTGCTCGGCGGGGAGACCCCGATGGTGCTGGGCGCCGCGGTCGGCGGCGTGGTCGGCGTGCTGAACTTCCTGGCCATGGCCTGGCTGGGTGGCCGCCTGGTCCGCGCTCACGGCCAGACGCGCGGCGTCTACGCGGTGATCTTCCTCGCGAAGATGACCCTCGTGCTGGGCGTCATCTGGCTCTTGCTCACCCTCTTGCCGCTGTCGCCCCTCTGGTTCCTCTTGGGCGTCGGCCTCTTCTTCCCCGCCGTGATGCTGATGCTGCTGTGGAGCATGCTCGCGCCGGCTGACCCCACCCCTCCGACGGAGCACGCCAGATGAAGCGTTCTATCGGCACCATCATCCTCGGTCTCTGCGTCCTGACCTGGGGCGGGAGCGCCGCCATCGCCGACGAGGCCGGCGTCGAAGCGAAGATCGAGCATCACGTCGAGGAGGAGATCAAACCCGACATCGAGAAGGCCACCGAGCACGGCGCCGGGGGCGACCACGGCGCCGGCCCGGGCTGGAAGGGCGAGCACTGGTCCGTGGCGACGCTGCTTCCCGACGCCGTCGCCGACAACCTCCGCGCGATCGCCACGTGGCCCAACGGCTCCACTTGGTATGAGCACAGCACGGGCCCGCTGATCAGCCACGTCATCATGGCTATGGTGGCCTTCCTGCTCGGGATGCTGCTGATCTTCGCGGCGTCCAAGCGCCTCAGCGACCCCGACGCCGCCATCGTCCCCGAGAAGAAGCTCAGCGCGATGGTGATCTTCGACATCGTGGCCGAGGGGCTGCTCGGCTTGATGGGCTCGATGATGCCTCGCGACAAAGCCCTGAAGTTTCTACCGCTCATCATGGCCTTGGCGGTCTTCATCTTCCTCGGAAACCTCCTGGCGCTGATCCCCGGCTTTTTGCCCGCGACCGACAACCTGAACACGACCCTGGCCCTCGGCGTCGTGAGCTTTCTCGCCTACAACTACTGGGGCATCCGCCAGCACGGCCTGGTCGCCCACCTCAAGCACTTCGCCGGCCCCATCCCGTGGCTGGCCCCGCTCATGCTCCCCATCGAGCTCATCAGCCACCTCGTCCGCCCGCTCAGCCTCGCCTTCCGCCTCATGGGCAACATGTTCGGCGACCACATGGTGTTGGGCATCTTCCTCGGCATCTTCCCGCTGCTCTTGCCCCTGCCCGTCATGGTGCTCGGCATCATCGTCGTCACCGTGCAGACCCTGGTCTTCACGCTGCTGTCCATCGTCTACATCTCGCTCGCCGTGGAAGAGCACGAGCACCACGACGACCACGCCGAACACGGCGAATCCCACGCGCACGCCCACTGACTCCTCGTCTTTCGGGTTGCACCCCCTAGCTGATTGCGTTAGTCACGCGCCGCCCTCCGGCGCACCACCGGGCTCCCGCCCATTTCCATTGTCCATCCCAAGGAGCTGTCCGATGAGAAAGGCGCTGAGCACCGCGCTGCTGACCCTCGTTACCCTCTGCCTGCTTGCCCCGATGGCCCTCGCCGCGGACGGCGCGGCCGACAACCAGTACACCGTCAACGCCTACCTGGCGATCGGTGCGGGCCTCGGCCTCGGCCTGGCCGCCTTCGGTGGCGCGCTAGGACAGGCCAAGGCCTCGGCCGCTGCCCTCGAAGGCATCGCCCGCAACCCCGGCGCGTCCGATAAGATCTTCACCCCGATGATCCTCGGCCTCGCCCTCATCGAGTCCCTGGTCATCTACTCGCTGCTGATCTCCTTCTTGCTTCAGGGCAAGATCATCGCCGGCTGAGCGCCCGCTCCGCCTCGGCGGAAGCGAGCCTGACGCGCAAAGCCCGCCCGAGATCGCCGATCTCGGGCGGGCTTTGTCGTCTCTTCCACCCCAACAACGCCCGGCCGCCACGCCCGTTCGCCGCGTCGCAGCCCCGCCGCGTCGCAGCCCAGCCCCTGTCAGTCGGAGTCGGGTGCGACGAGCAGCAGCTCCGCGGCGTAGCGCGGCTCGAGATCGTGGGCGTGGACCCTGCCGAGAGCGAGCACCAGCTCGTCCATCGCGGCCTCCATCCAGTCGCGGACCGCTTCGGAGACGTGAGGCAGCAGCGCGTCCAGGGCGCGGCGGGCCGGCAGGCCGAGCGTGGGGGCCTGCCCGTCCTTGTCGAAGAGCAACGCGAACGCGCTGACCAGCTCGGGCTTGGTGAGCGGGTTGAAGCCCAGCTCGCCGTCGATGAGCAGGTGCGCCATGGCGGTTCGGAACAGCGTCTCGAGCCGCACCTGCCGCTTCGCCTCGTCGCTGAGCCCGCCGAGGTTGGCCTCGAGCAGCGCCTCCGGGGTGAAGCCCAGGTGCGCCTCGAAGAAGCTCAGCACGCCCTCGGCGTCGCTTATCAGGCCGTCGGTCCGCACGAGATCCTCGATCGTCGTGAAGTCGCGGTAGCCGGCGGCGGTCCCGCCCTCGACGCCCTCGTAAAAGCGCGGGCGCGTCTGGGCCGTCGCCTCGATGGCGCTGTGGGTCGGCTCGCCCAGGAGGTTGAGCCCCAGCCGGGCGCCGGAGCGCCGCTCGACCTTCCGCGCGCGCTTGGCCAACTGAACCGTCAGGCTATAGCCCACCCGGAAGATCGGCTCGGCCCACAGGCGCCGCAGCACGTCGGCCCCGGTGGTCGCGGACTCGTCGGCGAGGTGCGACAGCCCGAGGTTGGTGAGCGCCGCGACGTGGCGCCCCACCGCCGGCAGCTCGTCGGTGTGCGACAGATCTCCCGTCCAGGCCATGAGGACCTTGTGGACGAGGTAGGCGAAGGCTTCGGCGATGCGGGCGCGCTCGTCGTCGTCGAGCAGTTGCAGCGCCTCAGCGAGGAGCGGTGGGGGCTGGATGTCGCGCAGGGCCAAGTCCTGGACGCTGCCGCCCATCTCCACGCTCGGTAAAGACGGGCGCACCCGCTCGAGGTGCTCGCGCACGCGCTGGCGCGCTCGACCCGGATCGAGCCACTTGTACGCGCGCGGTGCCTCGTCGGGCCCCACGAAGCCCATCTCTTCCAGGCGGCCCTGCCGAAAGAAGAGCAGGCTCTCCTCGACGCTGCTCGGCAGCTCAAAGCGCGCCGCCAGCAACAGCTCGCGCATGCGCTCCGGGTCGGCGGACCACAGCAGGCTCATCAGATCCCGCAGGCGGTCGCACAGGTCTTCGTCCTCGTGGGGGACGGTGACCCAGTGGGCGAAGTCGGGGGTCTGCAGCAACTGGAGCTCGTCGGGGATCGTATCGGTCTCAAGATCCGCCGGGTAGACCTGCACTCGCGCGGTGAAGAGCAGCAGCAGCAGCTCGTCTTCGGTCTGTTGCACCAGCCGCTGGGCGGTCTCGAGGTTCGCGGAGCTCGCGATGTCCAGCCACCCGAGCCAGCGATCGAAACGAACCTCGTGGCCGGACCACAGGTCCAGATCGAGGAGCCCCCGGAGCTGCTGGTTTGAGGCCAGCTCGAGCAGAGCGCCCGCGTCGTTGGCCCCGATATCCTTTACTAGAAAGTAGAACTCGCCCGTGCTGAAGCTGCGGATCATCGTCTTGGGATCGGCGAGATCCAGCAGCCAGTTCAGCTTCTTCATGCCGTTGGCGCCGCGCAGGGCCACGGGCATGCGCGCGCGCCCCGCGATGTCGGCGAGAGAGCGTGTGGACTCGGACGTACGGGGGGCGTTTGAATCAGTCATGGGAGGCCTTGGTAGGCACGCAAGGGTGGTCGGGCAAGGTGTGACCGCGCGAATCGGTGGGGGTGCGCTGGCGGGGACGTATGCGGATTGGGGCACGCTCGTACTTGCGCCCGAGCATGCGAGCGCATAGAACGGCCCGGCTCCGCCCCAGCCTCCTATGGAGACCGGTCGCCGTCATGCCCTCCGTCGCCATCCGTGACTTCGTCGAACGCAGCGGCCATCTGGTCGCGTTGCTGCTCGCCGCGGTGGTCCTGTTCGCGGGGCTTGGCCGCTCAGGGCTGTGGGAGCCGTGGGAGATGGACCGCGCCGACCTGGCGCGCACGCTGGCCGAGCCCGCGCAGGTGGCCGCCGCCCTCGGGACCGACAGCGGCGCGCTGCGGGCGACCGTCGACGCGGCCGCCGCAAAAGCGGGCCTCGTCGTCCGCCACGCGAGCGCCGACGCCCCGGCGACCCGCAACCCCACCGGCGGCGCGCGCCTGGTCCGCGAGACCCTCGATCGCGCCCGCACCGAGGTGGTCGCCGCGGTGGTCATCGACGGCGCCATCATCGGCAGCCCAAGCGACGCCGGCGTGGGCCTGGGAGCCGCCTGGAGCTGGCTGGCAGAGGCCCTCGGCTACACACCCAACGGCCGCGTCATCGTGCTGTGGCCCGACGGCGACCTCGACCTGGCCACCATCGAGCGCGCCATCGGCGTCGCCCGCGTGCGCACCGGCTTTGAGGAGATGCGGAAGACCTTTCAGCTCCCGGCCATCACCTGGCCGCCCTCCGCCGACCCCTTCTGGGACAGCGCCGTCGCTCGCCTCCCGCCCCTTGACGGCCTCACCCACCTCAAGGCCAGCGACTCCGCCCGCCTCTCCGAGCTCCTCGCCGACGCGGGGCGCTCGACCCGCCGCGTCGTGCAGTTCAAGGAGCGCGGCGAGACGCTGACCGCGGCCCCCCTCAGCGCATGGCTAACCGCCGGATTTTACAAGGCATTCGGCATATCCGAGCTCACCTCGCGGCTCGCCGGCGCGCTGCTGGCGTGGCTGACGGTGCTGGTCCTCGTCTTGGCCGCCCGCCGCAGCTTCACCGGCACGACCGCGCTCTTGGCCGGCGTCGTGCTCATCACCATCCCGCTCTTCTTCGCCGAGGCGCGCTCGGTCTCGAGCAACTCCGGCGCGACGCTCTCGGTCACGCTCTTCGGCGCGGCGCTGCTGGACCACGTCCGCTCGCCCCGCGCGCCCCGCGTCTACGTCCAGCTCGCCCTCGGCGCCGCCGTCGGGTTGCTCGCGGCCGGCCTTACCGCGCTCTTGATCGGCGCGGTCATGGCGCTGTCCGTCGCCCTCGTCACCGGCCGCCGCACCCTGGAGGACTGGGCGCCCGCCATCGCCCTCACCGCCATCTTGGCCCTCAGCGCCCTGCTCGTCCTCCAGAGCCCCGCCGACGGCTTCGCCGGCCAGTTTCGCTTCACCCAGCCGCTCTTCAGCGAGGGCCCCAGCGCGTACCAGCGCAACTTCGACTACGCCGTCAAGCGCATCGGCTTCGGCACCTTCCCGTGGTCCGCCGCCATCATCGTCGCGTTCGGGTCCCTGCTCTGGCGCGCCACCCAAGACCAAGACCGCCGCACCCTCACCCTCGTCCTCTGGCTCGCCGTCCCAGCGGTCGCCACCATGGGCCTGCTCAAGGGCTTCAACCAGACCCACTTCACCGGCCCGGCCGCCATGGCGCTCGGCACTGCGCTCTTCCTCGACCAGCTCGCCCACCGCGGCCTCTACAGCCGCGTAGTCGCCTTCTTCGTGCTCTTGGCCACCTTCATCCTTTGGAAGGAGCTGTCCACCAGCCCCCAACCCCTGGCCGATCTCCTCGCCTACGACCCCCCCTTCGCCGACAAGGCCGGCCAGCGCTTCCCCTCCGACGTCCACCTCCCCAAGACCGCGATGCTGCTGGTCTTTGCGCTCTCGGCCCTGCTCTTGGTCCACGTCACGCGCCTGGTCACCGGCCTCGGCCGCGTCGCCGCGTTCTTCCGCCGCGAGCGCCCCGCCTCCATCGCCGCCGCCGTGTTCCTCCTCCTCCTCCCGCTGATGTGGCTCGCCCGCATCCTCGGCAAGTACGCCGGCGGCCTGGGCCTCCCGACCGCCTCGGGGCTCTCCGAAGCCCAGCGCGCCTTCGCCCCGTCCTTCCTCCTCTCCACCGACCCCGCCGTCCTCCTCGCCTGGATGACCCTGGGCCTCGTCGGCGCCGTGAAGGTCTCCGAGTTCCTCGCCCCGCCCGTGCTCCGCTGGGGCCGCGCCTACGTCGCCCCGCGCGACGGCCTCTCGGTCGCCGGCATGCCCTTTCGCGCCATCGGCGTCCTCGCCGCCACCAGCGCGCGGTGGCTCCTGGTCTTGCCCCTGCGCGGCGCCCGTCGCCTCGTGGTGCGCGGCCTCAGCGCCGTCCCCGCCCGCACTGCGCTCTACGCCGGCACCGGCCTCGCCTGCGCCTGCGCCATCGCCATGCTGCTGTCGGTCTCCTGGCCCGACGGCTACTGGGCGGAGACCCTCGGCAACCTCAGCACCGCCGGCATCCTCGCCG
>CAZNZH010000211.1:0-8673 GCA_964577445.1 uncultured Myxococcales bacterium | reverse complement strand
CCGGCTGGACAAGCTGCTGCCACAACGACACCGAATGCGCCGACACCGACCCGGCTACCATCGACGCGTGCGAGGCGACTGTCTGCGTCCACCACCCCGACCCGCTATACTGCGACGCCACCACAAGCTGCGACGACGATGACCCATGCACGTTCGATACCTGTCTGGACTCGAAGTGCATCAACGCCGCGTACGCGCACTGTTGCACCGACCCGAACGGCTGTGAGGTCTCCGCCCAACCGCTGGTGCTCGGTGCAGAATGGTTCATCCAGTTGGACGGCCAAGGCTACCTCCAACGCGCGACCGGCGGGGCCCTCGATCTTGAGTCTGCAATCGGCGCGCCGCTGACAGAAGAGACCATCGAGGCTGTGCTTCGACAAGCACTTCGGGATAACGAGACACGACTCGGCGTCGATGAGCGGTGGCTGCAGGTCATCGGGCTTCGACACGACCCCACGCCACAGGGCGGACTTTACATCGTCACATTCGGACAGCGCTACGCAGGAATGCCCGTGGAAGGTGCCAGGCTCCGAGCCGTGGTGCTCGACAACCGACTGGCAGCGATGTTCTCGCAGTTCCCTGGCGATTTCATTGTGGATCCGTCGGTTCTCGTGACAGAGGAGGAGGCCACGACTCAGCTCGTCGAGGCGAGTGGCCTGCCACCCGGCCTCATCGAAGCCGTGGAACCCTTACGCGTCGTCCGTCCCGGACCGAGCCCAAGAATACTCTGGAGCGCTGGGCTCGTGGCAGCGGGGGACGCGGTTCGAGCGACGATCGATGCGAACGATCCCGCGCGGCGCGAGGCCCATCGGTCGCGCGCCGACGCGCCCGCAACGGGCGACTCCATCACGATACCGGTGCAAGGTTGGCTGACCGAGCCGGGAGGAGAACCCTTCGCGCAAGGCATCGCCCGGGTCCGCACGCAGAACGCTGCCGGGGGGTGGGACCTCGGCTATGCCGAACTAGACGAGCACGGCGCCGGCTCGGTCACCCTGCCGTACCCGCCGACGCCTCACGTTCCGCCCATCGAGGTTGAACCGATGGTCCTTGAAGCGGGGCTCACTGGCCGTTTCGCGACCGTTTCCTCGTTCAACGCTGACCCTGCGTGTGAGCACGAGGGCTGGCAACTCGCGCTGTGTCACGGAGCTGTGCAGCCCGACATGTGCGACGCCCTCCAGTTCGCTTGCTATCTTGAGCAACTTCTTGGCGTGCCGGCGGGCACCTCCATCGGCAACCCATCCGCGACGCACCCCTGGGCCAGCATCACATTTCCCTTTCCGACGACTGGCACTGCGTACTCGGGCGCGGCCGGGAGCGGCTACGCGCTAGTGCAGGGAATCGAGTGGTCGTGGCGAGACGATGCGAATGGGCCAGCCGGTGCCTTCCCCAACGGAACGCCATTCGAGCCCGCCATCTCAAAGAGCCAGTCCACGGCATATCGTGCGATGAACATTGCGCATTCCTACTTCAATCACGGGTGCCAGAACCACGGTTTCAACCGTCAGAGCCCAGGCAACGCGTCCAGCCTTGGCGCGCCGCAGCTACCTGCGGTGACGGGCGACGGCACCTGTGATCTCGGGAGTACCGGGTACGCAGACCTTGGCGTGCCGTTCGTGGCTGAGGGGACGTGGGCGCCGATACCGATCTCGGTCGGCGCGGCGGGCACCAACCTCTCGGGGGGATGCGCTGAGTACCAGCCCGGAAGGCATGGGTTGAAGTGGTACGAGCAGATGGGCGCCGACCTTTGGCCCAACCCATCGCGTATCGATCGGGTCGGCGGGATCGTCGTCTATGAGAACTACGAGCCCGCGCTTCCACCGCCTCCCGGCGAGCCCAATCCGCTGATCCCCTGTGTGTGGACGAATCGTCCGGCGGACCTGGAGCACGCCATCTATCATGAGTACGGACACCTGATCGCGGATTATCACGGCGGTAGTTCAGGATTCGGGGAGAGTTCCGCCGGAGAACCCGACGTCCGAGGCGGCCTCGCGGAACTGTTCGCCGAGTGGTTTGCTGACGTTATCTCGGGAGGTACGAAGTTCGAGGTGCTCGACGACCTCGCAGCCAGCCCACAGAACTTGGCGTGCTACCCGCGAGACGTGCATCTGTTTCCTGAGAAGGGAAGAATCAGCGAGCATTCGCACGGCTTCGCGCTCGAAGTCATCGCGAGCGAGTTCGTCGGGATCCTCATGGCCGGCAACGGACAGGACATGGAAAGTGCCCTGAGCATCGCGGCGCCGCTCATGATGTGGTCCATCATCTTCGACCCGAAAGACCAGTTCGACTGGTTGGAGATGATGCTCCTTGCCGATGCCGTGGTTGCCGAAGACATCACACAACCCGGTCCCCACTGGGGCGACATCTGCGATGCTTTCAACAAGCACGGGGTGACAGTTGCTCGGTGCTTCGGCCACACCGAAGACGCAGCATTCCGGGTGGACTTCCCCACAGGCGATGACGCCATCGTCAATCCGTTCCCACCGAACGCCGTCGGTGGCAACCCCCTCGCAACAATCCCGCAGAGTCTTGTGGCATACGAAGTCGGTTCGCACCCGCAGACCTTGCCGCTGCGGGTCAGCGTCGCGGCGTGCAAGGACGCTGACCGTGTGGATGTCACCGTGTCCATGAGGCGTCGCGTGCCGCCCGGCGCATGTACGACTCCGGGATTCGATATGTGCGGAGGCTGCGGGGTGCTCGAATGCCCGAGCGTCACCGAGCCCTTTTCGACCGCGGGACTGCTCAACGCCGACACCACCTTCGAAATCGACGCCGGCTCCCCGCTGTTGAAGGCCCCCCTCGATCAGGGAGGTGCCTCCGTAGCCATCGATGTTGCCGCGCTCGCCAACGGCATCTGGGAAGTTGCGTTCACGATGGTCTGCAAGGACGAGGCAGGCACCGAGTTGAACGCCATCACGCGTAACCTCTTCGTCACGCGCGATGACACGTTCTACAACTTCGAGATTCGAGACAGCGTCGTCGTCGACACGAGCTTTCATGTGAGCGACCCCGACGGCGACGGGGTGTTCAAGATCGACGCCAACGGTGGCGAGCTCATATGCCAGCCTGGCAGCGGCGTGACCTTCACGGGTCACGGCTTCAGCCCCGATCAGCTAGGCGCGCCGCCCGTGCCATTCGACGATGGGGTGGGCGCCGTCATCGCCGCGCTGCCGTCGCCTCCGAAGGACAACGGTTTCCCCAGCGGGATCAAGGCCAGCATCCCCGCACTCCGCGGCTGCCGCTTCGAGAACTTCACGACGGGCGTGAAGGTGATGAACGACGGCGGAATCCCACCTGTTCCGGCCGACCCGAGTTCGCCCGTGGCATCCGCCGAGGTCTCGGCGAATACATTCCACCATCTCGTCGGGTTGCCCGCAAACGCTGCCGCCGACTGCCGGGTGCGGTCAGTGCGCGGTGTCGATATTCAAGGCGCGGCCGTGCCGGTCTCCGTACTGGACAACCACATCGAGCGCTTTACCGCTGCCACGCCCGCAGCCCCGGCGGTCGGCATCCTCGCGTTCCCGAGCCCGAAGGCACTTATCGTGTCCGGTAACACCGTCGACAACCGGGTACCGACGAGCACCTCCTGGAGTTCTAACCAGACAGGAATTCAGGTCGGTGGGGCCGCCTCGGGAACCTCGATCGACCACAACTCCATCTACGCCGTCGGCGCCAGCAACGGCGATCACGGCATCGACCTCAGTCCGTCCAGCTCCAGCAACGGCGGTTTCGGAGTGGCGTATAACCTGCTTGAGGACGGCGCGGGCATCCATCTTGGCTTGCGGTGGTTCAACGATTCGGAAAGCATCGCCATTGGCGACAACACGCTACGCCAGACACCACCAAGCACCGGGCCCGCGCTGGATCTCTTCGGGGACCGAACCGGCGCCTTCCGCGTGACGGCCAACGATTTCGACGATGTGGCCGACGCGATTCGTCTGTCCGACTCCGCCGGCAGCCTCATTGCCGATAACGAGCTGTTGTCGCCGCTGGCGGGAATCGGCATCGCAGCCGACCGCATCGGCACTCGCCCGGCGTGGTCGGGCACCACCGAGGCCGCGACGTCGGATCCGCTCCGAATCGTGGACAACAAGTTCGACCTCGGTCAACCCCTGGCATCGCAGTCGCCCGCCTGCGAAACTGGGGTGGTGCTGACCTCGATCGGGGGTGACGTTGAACTCCGCGAAAATCGCATCATCGCCTCGCTCGCGGCCGTCTCCATGGTGAACACACAGGCGGATGACTGCACCGGACCGAATGGTCCATGTCCGGCCAAGGCTGAACTGGCTCTTCTCGACAATGAGCTGGCGAGCACCCAAGAGACCGCCGTGAACTTCTGGCAGGCAACCGTGGACCCTGAAGCGCCGTTGATCGTACGCTTCGGAGAGACTTCCCGGGATCGACTACAAGAGATTCGGGCGCGCACATCGGCCATCGGCGTCATACACGCCGCGCTCGTTTCGATTCAAGGTGTTCACGTCATCGCCGCTATGGGGCAGGGGTCATGGTTTGGCGACTCCACTCCTGCGGCGATCGAACTCGATGATGTCCATGAGCTTCGCGTCGGTGATGAGGGGCTCACGAATTCAGGCACACCCTCAGGCACACCCTTCTTTCAGCCTGACACGACGACCATCTCGGCCGAAGCGGGGGAATGCCTCCAGGCACGGCGCGTGAAATCTGCCGCGCTGTACGCCGCTCACTGCACGACGCCAGATGACGGAATCGTGCTGACCGATCTGGCGGCTGATGCAGCGTTCTTCCGAGTAAGAGCCGATGGTGGCAGCGGCCCGCTGCGCCGCGGCTTCGTCGTGCTGCCCGACGGCGCGACCGGCGCAGACTCCGCCACCGTCCGCATCGAAGACTGCCGCGTGGATGCGTTCGACGGAACGGGAATCGATCTCGGGGGTGTCGGGCTAAGCGCCGAAATCATCGGCTCGGCCGTGGGGCCGCCCTCAGCTACTGCCGACGCAGCCATCCAGATCGGCGCCTATCACTCGCTCCTGCTCGACGATGTGATGGCCGGCTTTCGTCGCGCTCCATGCGAGCCGGCTGTCCTTGCCGCTCAAAAGCCCGAGTGCTACCTGCCCCTCTGGAGCGCGGGAGCGACATCGTCGAGCGGAGTGGGTGTCTGGATCCGGCCGGCCCCAGGCACAGAAGACTCAGACTACAGCGAAGCGTGCGCGCCAGTGAGCGGTGCGATCTGTCTTCCCCGCGTCATCAACAACAGCAAGATCCATGGATTCGAGAAGAGCATCGCCGCAACGGGCGTCGCGAGGCTCCAGGTCGTCACACTTGAGTCGTTCGCCCGCGCCATCGGCGTAGACGCGCACAATGTGCCTGCCCTGTTCGTGACCGACTCCGTCTTCGAGACCGTGCCAGATGCGGCAGGCAGCTCGCCCATCGACGCATCCTCCGCTGCGCTCCGCGTCGGAGGTGCATTCAGCGCCGCGTCTCAGATCTCCCACAACCGCGTCGCCGCTCCGGCGACCTCGGCCGAGGGCACCGCACTCCGTGGGATCTTCCTCGACGGGGCGACCGGGGCCACGGTCTGGCACAATATCGTGGAGTTGGCGCGCCAGGAGATCATCTGGCTCAATCAGACCTCCGACGCCTTGGTCATCGACAACCGGTTCGGCGTGAGCGACGAGCTGGCGCTAGGGTCGGATTCCTACCGGGACGACGGCACGACATCAGCGTGGAGCCAGAGCGAAGGCTGGGCCCCGAACATCGTCGCGGGGCAGTGCATAGGCGGCAACTACTACGAAGCGCCGATGCTAGAGCTATCCAGCGTACTACCAATCGCGCCCGGGTGCATCGATCCTGCGACGGGCTCCCCACCCACGTCGTTTCCGTTCTCGCTGCCGGTGGTCATAAGCGGCACCGCTGGCAGCGTCGACACCTACCCGCTTCGGGAGGTGTCACCGTGACGGCAACGAGCTTCGAACGCGCTCTTGGGCCCCGCACCCACTTCAACGGCCTGCTGGCCATCGCGATGGTGGCGCTCGGCGCCTGCGACTCCGCTTCGGTGGGCAGCGGGCAGGACTCGGATGCCTCCTCCAACCAGGACACCTCGGCAGCGGGGCGCGTCTGCGGCTTGCTCGGGGTGCCGTGTCCAGAGGGCTTCGCGTGTGTAAAGCAACGGGCTGCGTTGCTCGACAATGGGATCACCGAGTGGTGCTACTCCGAGAGCGAGGGGGCCGTCTACGTGCCGGGCGGGACGCTTCCTCACGCTTGCAGCAGGCCCAAACTGCCGAAGTGTGCGCCTACGGACGCGGACGCCTGGGCGTTCTCGTTCGTGTTCTCGCTGCCGCCCTATGCTATCTTGCAGCTCCCGGCGACAATGGCGAGCTACGAAGCATGCATCGCGGATGCCGCCTGCGATCCGATTACCGGTGCGGGTGCCCAATCCGTCCGCCGTCAAGGCTATCCAGAGTTTCCACTCATCCCAGCGTGGCAGACACGCTGGCAGCAAGCCGTGAACTACTGCGACTGGTGGGGCGCGAAGACCGGTCAACCGTGGCGCCTCTGCTCGGTCGCCGAGTGGGACCTGGCCATGCTCGGCGGCTGCGAGACGCTCACCGCCCAGATGAGCGAGAAAGGGCTGGGCTGCCCCGAAGCGATGCGCCTCTATCCGTGGGGTGATGAGCCTCCTTTCTGCGAGATCCAGTTCGATGCGGATGACTGTCTGAGGAAGATCCCCGGTTGGCGCCCCGACCCGCTGGGCTTTCGCCCGGGCAGCGCCAGCGCCTATGGCGCGATGGAGGCCACCGGCACACCGCCCCAGTGGATGGCGGACTGCATCAACGACAAGGTCCCGCCAACCGACGGCAGCCCCCGGAGCGGTGACTGCCATCTGAACGAGAGCAGAAACGACGTGCTGCGAGTGCTTCGAGGCCACGCGCTGTATGCGAATGAAGCCTTTTTCGGAGCCACCGGGGACCCTCGCGCCACGGTCGGCGCGATCATCTGCTGTCGCGACATGCCGCAGGCGTCGGGAAGCCCGACCCCGTGACGAGCCGCTGAAGCAAAGGGGTCATGAGCAAAGAGGTCATCGATATAGAAGCAAGGCGATCGCGGTAGGAACGCCCCTTAGGGGGCGCCCCCCGCACAGATCCCGGCGCGCGGTATTACCGCACCGGGCTCCTGCCTTGGGTCAGGCGCATGGCGAATCGCTGGTCGGGCCAGGGATGCAGGATTTTCGGGGTCGGGATGAAGAGGTTTCGCCAGACGACGAAGCGGCTCCATGGGAGTCGGTGCTTCTGGCCCCGGCGCCGTAGCGCTTTGAGGCAGTGGCGACACACGACGTCGTAGAAGCACTTCAACGCTTCGGACGTGCGGGGGACGGCGTAATAGTTAAGCCAGCCCTGCACTACCGAGCGTATCCAGCGGCCTTGCTCCGGGATGGGGCGGTGGCGGTTGCGCTTCAGGGTCTCGTTGATCGCCTTCAGCTTGGCCACCATCCGCTTCCGCATGGGCGCGCGACGCACCGCGAACTCGCCCCTCCGTGTTCGGCTGCACATGTGCGTGAAGCCGAGGAAGTCGAAGCTCTCCGGTTTCCCCTTGCCGGCGCGCGCTCGGTTTTCGGCCGCGAAACGGCCGAACTCCAGCAGCCGCGTCTTCTCGGGGTGAAGCTCCAGGCCGAACGTCGCCAATCGCTCGGCGAGCGCCGCCTGAAACCTCTGCGCGTCCTTGCGGTCCTGGATGCACACGAGGAAGTCGTCGGCGAAGCGCACGAGGTAGACCTCGCCACGCGCCTCCGATTTTCTCCACGCGTGCGCCCAGGTGTCGAAGGCGTAGTGCAGGTAGACGTTGGCCAGCAGAGGCGACAGCGATGCCCCCTGTGCCGCGCCGCGGTCCGTAGCCCTCCACTCGCCCTCCTCCATCACCCCTGCGGCCAGCATCTTGCGAATCAGCCGCAGGATTCTCGGGTCCCCAATCCGGTGCTCAAGCATCGCGACGAGTCGATCGTGGTCGATGGCGTCGAAGAAGCCGCGGATGTCCGCGTCGAGCACCCAGTTCACCTTCCTGCCTTCGATCGCGACCGTCACCGCATCCAGAGCCTGGTGCTGGCTCCGCCCCGGTCGAAAGCCGTAGGAGAATCCCAGGAAGTCCACCTCGTAGATCGCGTTCAGCACCTCGGCGAGGGCGCGCTGGACGATCTTGTCCTCCAGCGTGGCAATGCCCAGGGGGCGCTGCCCACCACCCGCCTTCGGGATGTACGTTCTCCGAGATGGGCTGACCCAGTATCCCCCGCGCTGAACACGGTCGTGCAGGTCTACGAGGCGTGCCTCGACGTCCTGCGCGTACTCGTGCCACGTCATCCCGTCCACGCCAGCGGCCGCCTTCCGATGGAGGCCATCGAACGCGACGCGGAGCAGCTCGGGCGTGATGTGGTGCATCAGCGAGGTAAACCGCGCCTCCCGGTCCCGCCGGGCGGCCATACGCACACGATCCAGTCCGGACTCTCCGCTCATAGGCCAGCTCCGCGTCTGGGTCGGACCTTCCCGAATCGTGTTCCCCTTGGCTGGTCTCCTTCCCTCCACGGCCTCCTCGGCTGCAACTCGCCAGCGTCGTTCGGCCGCTTCGTCGGTACTACGAAACCATCAGACTTCTCCGCACCCGGAACGTGTCAACGACTTTGAGACGGCGCGATGTGGAATTTAGGGAAGGAGG
>CAZNZH010000210.1:0-8680 GCA_964577445.1 uncultured Myxococcales bacterium | reverse complement strand
CGCGCTCCAGCCTCTACCTGCCCGAGCACCACCGGCGCGTGGCCCTCGCGCGCCGCGCGGGGCTGCTCACCGAGGGCGAGGCGGAGCGCCCAGAAATGGAGTGAGCTCGGCGGTGCCGGCGCGGGCTGCGTACGTGCTGGCGACCCCGGCGCAGCGGCGAGTCCCTTGGCAGGTCGCGCACCGCGGCCCGTAGACGCTCAGCTCCGTCTCGATATGATCGATCGGATGGATCCGGTCGCCGGTGGTGTCGTCGAGGTGGTGGGTCTCGCCAAAGCCCTCACGCCCGATGTATCGCGCCCGGGCGTGCCGAGGACGCGGCTCGGGAAGGGGTCAAACACGACCCGAAGCCCGGCGGCTCGCGCCAACGCGTGCGCGCATCGAGCCACCGGCCCCGCCTCGGTATAGGTCAGATGGATCGCCTCCCAGCCGCCGCCTTTTCCGGTCGCCGAAGGGAAGACGAGCTTCAACAGGTCGCCGGTGCCGAAGCGGTCGACGCAGCAGCCGACGCACTCCTCGATGCGGTCGAGATTCTCTCGCGAAAAGACGCAGTTCAGCATCAGCCGGACGTCTTCGGCCAGCAGGTTCTCGATGCCGGCCACGGTCTCGTGGTGGCCGCGCTGCGACACGCCGAAGCTCTTCATGCTCGGCCCGACGCGATGGGAGTGCAGCGAGACGATGGCGCGACCGAGGCCCTCCTCTCTCGCTCGCCGCGCGAACGCCGGGTCCGCGAAGCTCCGGCCGTGGGTGTTGATGTCCCAGTACCCGCGCGCCCGAGGGCGGCCATCACGGCCCAGAACGACGGGTGGCGGCGCGGCTCGCCCGCGACCCTATCAGACGCGGAGGTTCGACTAGAGGCGGAAGACCACGCCCACTTGGAACACGAACTGCTGAATCTTCCCCCGAACCGTCCGGATCGGCAGCGGTGGCCCGTCCGCGGGGGCCGGTTCGGGAGGCGGCGCCTTGCCCTCGATCTCCTTGTTCGGATCGTGGCGCTGTTTCCACGCGTGGCGGATCCAACCGACCTCGAAGAGAAAACCCCACGACGGCTTCGCGTAGACCTTCATCCCGAGGTGAGTCCCCAGCACCCAGCCCTTGCCCGTCGTGGTGGAGAGCACGTCGTTGAGCAGGCTCAGGCTGAAGCCCACGGGCACGGCGAGGTACACCTCGGCGCGGTCGCGCAAGATCGGGACGCGGGCCCGCAGATTCACCGTGAGATCGGCGTATGCGCTGCGCCCGTAACCGGCGGCGGCCAACTTTCGCGTGTTCCAAAAGCCGATGCCCGCGCGGGTGCCCAGCGCGAAGTAGCGGTGGACGGGGAAGTCGAGCTGGAGCCCGATGCCAAACGACGGCTGCAACGCCGTCGCCTTGCCGAAGGTGGAGACCTCGACGCCGCCTTTGCCGCCGACGCCGACGAAGGCGGTCGGAATGGCCTGAAACGTCATGATATCAATGGGTTTCTTTGGCGCCCCCTTCGGCGGGACGATGATGGCGTCCTCCCCGTCCAGGCGCGGCCGGGCGGGCGGTGGTTTGGCGGCGGGGGTGGGATGTGCGGCTGGGGCCGGCTTTGGTGGCGGCGGCGGGGTGGGCGCCCCGGGCTTCGACGCGGGCGGCGCGGGGGCCACGGGCGGCGCGGCCGGGACCACGGGCCCGGGCTTGGCCTCGCCGGGCTCGGGCTCGGGCTCGTCGTCCGGGTAGCTGGGGTCGACGTCGTCGTCAGGCGGCGGGCGCGGGTCGAAGTCGCGGTCGTCGTCAGGCTGAGGGTCCACGTCGCTCGCCGCGCCCCAGGCCACGCCGGTCACGCCGACCACCAGCGCCAACGCCACCGCGACGGCCGCCCTCACGGCGTCACCTCGACGCTGTGGGCGCGCGGTTGGGCTCCGGCGTCGGCTGCGGACTCGGTGTCGCTCATCGCGCCCATCGTAGGCAACACGTCCCGCGGAGTCGAGCCGGCGCTGCCCTCAAGAAGTGCTGAGGCCTGACCGTTGTGGTGGCATCGGAGCCGGGCGGAGGCAGTGATGGTGCGGGTGACGGCGATTCAGGGGCGCGCGTGGTGGCGTATGGGCCTGGTTGTGGGCGCGCTCGCCCTGGTCTTGGCCGTACCCGCTGCGGTCGATCTGCTCGGCGCCGACGGCCTGGCCGACCTCCTGGCGCCGAAGAGCGCGCTGCTGCCGCGCATCGACCGCATCTCGCGGGTCGTCGTGGCGTGCACCACCGGCCACTTCTCGCTGGCCGACTGGGACTGGTGACCCGCTGCCCAGCCCCGCGCTACGTCGCGTTGGCCTCGCGCCGCGTCTCGAGGACGAGCCACCGCTCCTCCGTCGCCGCCAGCTCCTCTTTCGTCGCCGCCACGCGCGCCGCGGCCTTCCGGTAGCCGTCCGCATCGCGGGCCCACGCCTGGCCATCGGCCAGCACCGACTCGAGCTTGACCAGCTCGCGCTCGAGCCCGGCGATGCGCTCGGGCAGCCCCTCCAGCTCGCGGGCCTCCTTCCAGCTCAGCTTCTGGGCCGTGGGCTTGACCGCCCCAGGCTTCGCCGGGGCCGCGCCGCCGCCCCCCTTCGCGCCGCCGCCCCCCTTCGCCTCGCGCTCGCTCGCCTTCTTCGTCGCCGCCGCCTCAGCCCGCGCGGCCTTGTCCGCCGCCCGCCGCTGCGCCATCGCGTCGCTGTACCCGCCGGCGTACTCGACGACCGAGCCGTCACCCTCCAGCATCAGCACCGACGTGACGACGCGGTCGAGGAAGGCGCGGTCGTGGCTCACGATGATCGCGGTCCCCTCGTAGTCGTCGAGCATGCCCTCGAGCAGCTCCAGGGTCTCGATGTCCAGGTCGTTGGTCGGCTCGTCGAGGATGAGCAGGTTCGACGGCTGCGCCAGGAGCTTCGCCAGCACCAGCCGGTTACGCTCGCCTCCAGACAGCGTCCCCACGGGGCTCCGCGCCTGGCTGGTGTCGAAGAGGAAGTCCTCGAGGTAGGCCACCACATGCCGCGGCGTCCCGCGCACCATGACGCGGTCGACGCCCGCATCGCACAGCGTCTCCCACAGCGTCAGGTCCGGGTCGAGGATGCTGCGCTTCTGGTCGATGACCAGCGGCGTCAGGTTGGTGCCCAGGCGCACCTCGCCCGAGTCGGGCTCCAGCTCGCCGAGCAGCATCTTGAGCAGGGTCGTCTTGCCCGCGCCGTTGGGCCCGACGATCCCGATGCGATCGCCGCGCAGCACCCGCGTGGTGAAGTCGTCCACCAGCACGCGATCGCCGTAGGCCTTGTGGATGTTGTGCGCCTCGATGACCAGCTTGCCCGACCTGAGCCCCGCCTCGACCTCGAGCTTCGCCTGCCCCGGCCCCTGCCGCCGCGCCTGCTGCTCAGCGCGCAGCGACTCGAGCCGCCTCACGCGCCCCATGTTGCGCCGGCGCCGCGCCTTCATCCCGCGCCGCGCCCAGGCCGACTCCCGCTCGATCAGCGCGTCCGTGCGCGCCCAGGCGGCCGCCTCGTCGTCCAGCACCTTCTCCGACCACGCATCGAAGCTGCCGAACCCGGCGCTGTTCTCCAGCATCCGCCCGCGGTCCAACCACCACGTTCGCCCAGTGACCGCCTGCAAAAACGCACGATCGTGGCTGATGACGACCACGGCGCCGCGGTAGTTGGCGAGCTGGGACTCGAGCCACGCGATGGCGCGGATGTCCAGGTGGTTGGTCGGCTCGTCCAGCAGCAGCACGTCGGGGTCTGAGGCCAGGGCGCGGGCGAGGGCGGCCCGGCGCAGCTCCCCGCCGGAGATGGTCTGAGGTGAAGCGCTCCCGTCGAGGCCCAGGCCGTCCAGCAGCGCGTCCACCTCATAGTCGTAGGCTTGGTGGCCGCCCTCGTCGCCGCGGATCCACGAGTCGAGGCGGGTGTGCGCGCCCGGGTCCGGCTCCTGCGCGACCGTGGCGACCCGCGTCCCGGCCGGGACGATGCGCGACCCCGCGTCGGGCTCGAGCTCGCCGGCGATGACCCTGAGCAGGGTGGACTTCCCCGAGCCGTTTCGGCCGACCAGACAGACGCGGTCGCCCGCGGAGACCGTGGCGGTCAGCCCGGAGAAGAGCGGCTGGCCGCCGAAGGCCACGGTCACATCCTGTAACGACAGAAGCGGGGGCGCCATCGGGCGGTCTCCGGGGCATGGAAAGCTGAGTACTTCGGAGCGCCGCCGATCTCGGGCGGGCGCTTCCGTCAGGGTCCGACAGGGACAGCGGAAATAGCTGTCGGGCGTCTCCGCCACCCCAGCGGTCGCCTCGACCACCCCCGACCGCTGCGAGATACCTGCTGGTATCTCTCGGGTCGGGGGCGGCCGACGCGGCTCGCCGGAGCGGCCGATTCACCTCGACCCATATTTTCGCTGGCCCTGTGACTGCCCGAGGCGCGAGCGGAGCGCAAGCGCGCTGATCATTGTATGGGCGACGCGGGCCGCCGGTCTGCGTAGACTCCGGCCCGTGGTCACAACCCCGGAAGCAGAATCGAGCGAGTCGCCCCCTGCGCCACCGGCGGCGCTGGCGCCTGACCCTGTCCCGACGTGGACCCGCGGGCCGCGGCGCGGCGACGCGCTCACGTTGACCATCGAGCGCATCGACGGCTCCGGTGACGGCGAGACCCGCCTGGTCGGCCGCCCGGGCCCCGGTCAGGCGCCGCGCCGCTACGCCGTCTCCGTCCCCTGCGCCGTGGTGGGCGACACCGTCGAGGCGATCGTCGGCGAGGTGCGCCGAAACCGCATCGGCACGCGCCTCGCCCGCGTCCTGAGGCCGTCTCCGCACCGGGTGACGCCGCCGTGCCCGCACTTTGACTCGCCCGGCGATCTCGCGCCCGGCTGCGGCGGCTGCAGCCTGCAAGCGCTCGCCTACCCACAGCAGCTCGAGGCCAAGGCGGCTCACGTCCGGCGCCTCTTCAGCGCCCACGGGATGAGCCCCGACCTGGTGCGCGCGCCCATCGGGATGGCGACACCCTCTCGCTACCGCAACAAGATGGAGTTCAGCTTCGGCCGCGACGCGTCGGGGGCCTTCGCCCTGGGTCTGCACCCGGGCGGTTACCGCCACGAGGTCATGAGGTTGGAGCAGTGCCTGCTGATGTCGGAGGCGGGCTTCGCGCTGGTGCGGGCGGTCCGCGAGTTCGCCGAGTCCCGCGGCCTCGAGCCGTTTTTGGCCAAGACGGGCGGGGGCTTCCTGCGCGGGCTGGTCGTGCGCGAGGGCCTGCGCACCGGCGAGCGGATGCTCGACCTGGTGACCTCGGGCGCGGCGACGACGGCGATGGGCGGCGAGCAGGTCCCGGCCGCCGCCGTGGCCGAGGCCTTCGCCCAGGCGGTGAGAGCAGCAGCCCGAGATCTTGCAGCCCCCGTGACGTCGCTCTTTTGGACCCAGCACGTCGCGGTCCGAGGCAGCCCGACGCGCATGGTCTCCCATCACCTGGGCGGCCTCCCCGTGCTCCACGAGGAGCTGAGCGTGGCCGGCGCCCCCGCCCTCCGATTCGCCATCCACCCCCGGGCGTTTTTTCAGCCCAACACGGAGCAGGCCGAGGTCCTCTACACCGAGGTGGCGCGCGCCGCGGGGCTCAGCCTCGAGACGGCCAGCCACACGCGCCTGCTCGACCTGTACGCCGGCACGGGCACCATCGGCTTGGCGCTGGCGCCGCTGTGTCGCGAGGTCATCGGCGTCGAGCTGGTCGCCGACGCCGTGCGAAACGCCCAGGAAAACGCGGCCGCCAACGGCATCTCCAACGCCCGATTTCTCTGCGGCGACGTGGGGGCGGTGCTGGCCGCGGAGGGCCTCGACCAGCCCGGGGCGGCCGATCTGGTGGTCGTGGACCCGCCGCGGGCCGGCCTGATGACGAGCGCGCTGGAGTGCCTCTCAAGCCTCGCCGCGCCGCGCCTCGTGTACGTCTCGTGTAACCCCGAGTCCCTCGCGCGCGACCACAAGCCGCTCTGCGCCGCCGGCTTTCGGCTTCGCTCGGTCCAGCCCGTCGACATGTTTCCGCAGACCGGGCACATCGAGAACGTCGCGCTCTTCGAACGCGGGTGAGCGCGGCGGCCCGCGCGGGTCTCGCGGCTCGCGTCGGGGCCGCCCGTGCGCTATGAGCACGCGATGAAGGCGCTCCTCCGACTCTCCCTCCTGCTCATCCTGACGGCGGGGGCCTGCGCTGAGCGGGCCGGCTACCAAGCCGACGTCATCGAGCAGCCCGACGGGCGCCCGGACGCGTTTCGCCCCGAGGTGGGCGACCTGGGCGGGCCGCGCGGGCTCGGCGACACCGACGTGGTGCTGGCCGAGCTGCCGGCGCCGGACACCCTCGCCATCGAGCTGCCGCCGACCGACGCGGCGCTGGACGCGGGGCCCGAGCTGCCTGCGGGGCCGGCGCCGCCGCTGACCGTCGCGACCTGGAACCTGCGGAAGTTCTCGCCCTTCGGCGCCGGCGAGAAGCGGCTGGCCAATATCGCCGCCCAGATCGCGGCGCTAAATGCCGACGTCGTGGGCCTACAGGAGATCGAGGCGCGCGAGCTCAGCGACGGGTCGCCGCCCCAAGCCTGGGACGCGCTGCTGGACGCGCTGCCGGCCTATGACGGCGTGCACGTGCCGTACAACCTCCAAGACAGCGTCGTCGGCCTGCTGGTCCGGCGCGACACCGTGCGGATCCTCGCCGCCAAGCCGCTCTTCGTCGGCGATTGGTGGCCCTTTCCGCGGGCGCCGCTGGACGCCACGCTCCTGGTGCAGAAGCCCGAGGGCACCATCGTGGTGCACGTCGTCGTCTTGCACCTGAAAGCGTTTGGCGATCCCGCGAGCTTCGGCCGCCGCCGCGAGGCCTGTCAGAAGCTCAACGCCTTCCTCGGCGGCAAGCCGGACACCCGCTACATCCTGGTTGGGGATTTCAACGACTCCCTGCTCGATCCGCCCGCTGAGAACACGTTCTTCGGGACGCTGCTGGACGCGGAGCCCACCTGGACCATCCCCACGGCGGCCTTGCCGGAGGCCACCGTCAGCAGCACGAGCTGGTTTCACTTCGTCGACGGCGAGGAGGTGCGCGGCGAGCTCATCGACCACGTCATCGTCGACGAGACGGTCACCCTCGCGTACCCGTCGCTCACCGCGGAGGTCGTCGCGCGCCCTGTGGCCGAGTACGACCAGTGGACCGACGGCTGGTCCGACCACTTCCCGGTGCTGCTGCATCTCGGGCCCTGACGCGGCCGCCCGGCAGGCTCAGGGGATGATGGGATCCAGCGCCGAATCGCAGGACCAGTAGTCCCTGGCCTCCATCGCGCCGACGCCGTAGGTGCTGACAGCCTGCACCTCGAAGGCCTCGCCGCGCACCGCGTGCTCGAGCGACCCGGCGAGGGCGAACTGGCCCAGATAGGTCAGGTCCTCGCTGGTCGTCGTCATCGTGAGCCCGCGGTACTCGGCGGTGGCGCCCGAGAGGTCCAGGGACACGGGCTGGCCCGACGCCAGAGCGCCGACCGTGGCGTGCGCCATCTCGAGGTCGTAGGCCACGTGCACGCCGTTTCGGATCTCGTCCATGGCGGCCCGCGCCGACAGCTCCACCCGGGTCAGGGACGCGAAGGGCCCCAGCCGCTGGTCGGCCGCGGTGCCGTAGGTCGTGTCGGCCACGAGGTCTGACAGCGAGAGCGTCACCGAGAAGGTCGACGGCAGCGGCTGCCCGTCGCCCAGGAGCCCGGCCAGCGGGCCCTCGCTCTTCCAGCGAAACGTGAATGTAGACCGCAGGCTCCAGTTCTGGAGCATGTCGTCGAGGGGCTTGGACGCCGTGACTTGAACGCCGCGCAGGTAGCTGTCGAGGGTGAAGGGGTCGGCCTGAAGGGGCTGGCCCGCTGGGCCGCTGCGAAAGAGCACCGTCATCGCCGGGACCGCCGCCGCGCTGAGGTTGCGCCGCAGGCGCCAGGCGCCGCCCGAGCCCGCCGTGAAGTCAAAGCGCGCCGTCATCCCGGCGAAGCGGCCGAAATCCACGAGGCTGGCGAACGCGTCGTCGTCGGCGTGCAAGAGCGACACATGCTCCAAGATGAGCCCGGCGATGAGCCCGCGGCCCAGCTCGGTCGCGGCGTGGGCGTAGGCGGCCATGTCGCGTTGGGCCACGCGGGCCACGGTGTGCAGCGCGACGGCGTCGGCCCAGACCTCACCATCCGCGGGCGCGCAGCCGGCGGGCGGTTGGACCTTGGGCCCCCACAGGCCGCTGACCTCGCGGGCGCTGAGCGTCGGGTCGATGACCGGCTGCGCCGCGGTGTTTTCGTGCGCGGCGCAGAGGTCGGTGAGGGCGTCCCCGAAGAGCAGGTCGCCGGCCTCGGGGAGGCAGCCTGCGCTCAGGAGCGGCAGCGCGACGAGCGAGCAGAGCAGCGCGAGGGCGAAAGCGCGCATGGAGAACACCTCGTTCGGTGGCGTCGCTGGCCCGGGGGGCGCGCGGCGCGCTCAGGACGATTCGATCGAGTGAACCGAGCCCGGATCATACCTGTAACGATGGGCTGAGATAAAGGATGGAGGCGCGCCGGCGCTCGCCCGGTGCGTGCAGGGAGGGCGGGCGCGGTGTGGCGCCGCGCCTTCACACAGGCTGCGACGCCAGGAACCGGGCGCTCGCCAAACCCGTCAGCGCGCGTGGAACCGGACGGCGGCGGCGGGGTTTAGAAGGTGCTCCCATATTCCCCCGTCGCGTGGCTGGCTCATGTCTTTTCAGGAACT
>CAZNZH010000209.1:0-8685 GCA_964577445.1 uncultured Myxococcales bacterium | reverse complement strand
CTCGGGCGCAATCTGCGCCCCTTTTACGCCTGGTATGGGGACATGGACCTGGCGGACGGTGCTGACGGTATCTCGCTGCGCTGCGGTGATGAGCTGGTGGATGGCGTCGAGTGGGACGCGGGCGACACCTACCCGACGGGCGCGGGCGCCGCGATGCAGTTGGACCCGGAGGCCTACGACGCCGGGAAGAACAACGTGGGGGCGAGCTGGTGCGCTGCGACGAACGTGTATGGCGCAGGCGACCGCGGCACGCCCGGGACCGGCAACCCGCCGTGCGACGCAGGGACGGCCGTCGCGCGGTGCCGGCTGGTCGGCCCCATCGGCGTGGAGACGTTGACGGGCACGCCGCTGACGCTGCAGGGGCGGCTCCGGCAGCCGGGGCTGACGGACATGACGCCGCTCAACGATCTGGCGCCGTCGCTGCGGGCGGAGGTGGCGTGGGGGCCCGACGGGACGAACCCCGCGGTGGACGACAGCGCGTGGACGACGGTGGAGGCGGCGCCGGACTCGGACTGGGTCGACAGCTCAGATCCGGGCGCGGACCAGTGGATGGGGACCTTCACGACGCCGCCGCCGGGCGAGTGGGACTACGCGTTCCGCTTCACGATCAACGACGGGGCGTCCTGGACGTGGTGCGATCTGGCGACGGGCGCGCCGGGCGAGGACGGCTCGCAGAACGGGTATCAGCCGGCCAACGCTGGGAGGCTGACGACGCTGCCCAACGCGTGCGCGCCGAACCCGTGCATCAAGCCGCCACCGGCGAGCTGTAGCGGGACGGTGCTGACGGCGTTCGTGACCCTGGGGGCCTGTTCCCTCGTGGGGTCGGCGGCGCTGTGCGACTACCCGCCGACGGTGGTCGACTGCGCGGACCTGGGGACCACATGCGAGGCGAAGACCTGCGCCGGGTTGCCGGGGCCGCCGACCGCGGGGCAGGTCATCATCACCGAGGTGCTGCAGGACCCCGACGCCTCCTTCGATGACTTCGGGGAGTGGTTCGAGCTGACCAGCGTCGGGCCGGACCCCGTCAACCTCGCGGGCTGCGCGTTCGAGAGCACGGGGGATCCCGGGTTCGCCCTCGAGCCGACGGCGCCGGTGATCATGGGGCCGGGGGCTGTGAAGATCTTCGGGGCGAGCGCTCAGACCAGCATCAACGGCGGCGTGGCGGTCGACGTGGAGTGGACGGGGCTGCGCTTGGGAAACAACAGCGACGTGCTCACGCTGCGCTGCGGTGGCGAGGTGGTCGACACGATCGCCTGGGATAACGGCGCGACGTTCCCGGACAAGAGAGGCGCGTCGATGCAGTTGGCACCGGACGCGTACGACGCGGTCTCCAACGACTCCGGGGGGGCATGGTGCGCTGCGGTAGTCACCTTCGGCGACGGGGACGCGGGGAGCCCGGGCGCGGTGAACCCGGTGTGTCCGGACGCCTGCGACGGCGTGCCTTGCGCGTCGCCGCCGGTGTCGGATTGCCAGGGCAGCGCGGCGCGGACCTACGAGGCGCTGGGGACGTGCGAGGCGGGGGCGTGCAGCTACGCGGTGGCGACCAGCGTGGAGTGCGCGGCGTCGGGGAAGTCGTGCAAGCTGGGCGCGTGCGTCGACGTCGCGGCGAGCGGCAAGACGCCGGCGCCCGGTGAGCTGGTGATCAACGAGATCCTGAAGAACCCGAAGGCCGTCGGTGATTCCGTCGGCGAGTGGTTCGAGGTCGCCAACGTGTCGGACGTGCCGCTGGATCTGGCGGGCTGCGTCCTGTCGAGCAGCAACGACGTGCCGCACACCATCCCGAAGAGCCCCGCCGTCGCGGTCGCGGCCGGCGGGTATCTGGTGCTCGCCGTCAACGGGAAGGAGGCGGCCAACGGCGGCGTCGCGGCGGACTACGTCTACGCGGGGCTCACGCTGGGTAACGGCTCGGATTCATTATCGATTCGGTGCGATAACCTGCTGGTGGACACGGTGGCGTGGGACGAGGGCGCGACCTTCCCGGACCCCAACGGGGCCAGCTTGCAGCTCGACCCGAGCAAGCTGGATCCGGTGGCGAATGACCTCGGCGCGAGCTGGTGTGCCGCGACCGCCGCGTTTGGCGCGGGCGACAAGGGGACGCCAGGGAAGCCGAACACGTCGTGCGGGGACTCGTGCGCGGGGGTGGTGTGCACGGCGCAGCCGCCGGCCATCTGCGACGGGACGGTGGCGACGAGCTACGAGGCGACGGGGACGTGCGGGGGCGGCAAGTGCAGCTACGCGGTCGACGCGGCGCAGGACTGCCTCGAAGGCGACCTGGAGTGCGTGTCGGGGACGTGCGTCGAGCCCGGCTCCGTGGTCCCGATGGCCGGGGCCGGGCAGCTCATCATCACCGAGATCATGCAGAACCCGGAGGCCGTGGGCGACCCCGACGGCGAGTGGTTTGAGGTGACCAGCTTGGTGAGCTTCGCGGTGGACCTCGAGGGCTGCCTCGTCCGCAGCAAGAGCGACTCCGACGAGGCGATCAAGACCGGCGGGCCGCTGGTCGTGTCAGGCGGCGGGCGCTTGGTGCTCGGCTTCAGCGCCGACCCGACGCATAACGGCGGGGTCGACGTGGCCCACGCGTATGGGTCCATCGCGCTGGGCAACGGTGCGGACTCCATCGCCATCGTCTGCGCCGGGGTCGTCATCGACGCCGTCGCGTGGGATGGCGGCACGGAGTTCCCCGACCCGTCCGGCGCGTCCATGCAGCTCGACCCGTCCGCGTTCGACCCGGAGGCCAACGACGCGGGCGGGGCCTGGTGTGTGAGCACGACGCCCTATGGCGCCGGGGACAAAGGGACGCCGGGCGAGCTGAACCCAGCCTGCCCGGCGCCGTGAGCGGCCCGCGAGACGAGGGCGCGCTGAGGCCTGCCCCGCCGCGTCAGATGAGCGGCTTGCGGCCTCGCACCGTGCCGACGATGAGCGACACGACGAAGAGCACCACGAAGATGAAGAAGAGCACCTTCGCGATGCCGGCGGCGCTGGCGGCCAGCCCGCCGAAGCCGAAGAGCGCTGCGATGAGTGCGATGACGAAGAATGTGAGAGCCCAGCTCAACATGAGGTCCTCCTGCGGGTGTGGTGTCGGGGCGCCCAAAGAGGCGCCGCGGCGTCGGAACGGGGTAGTGCAACACCTCGGCCAAGGCGCGATTCGTCAGGTGGTATCGATCTTTTCGAGGGTTCGTAGCGCGGCGTGACGGCCCCGGGCGGCTCGGCGCTGGGGTGCGATTTGCCTCGACTGGGGCATTCTGCCACGTCTCGGCACGGTGGATTCGAGCGCGCCCGGCGCAGGCCGTGGAGCCTTGCGTCGGCATGCTGATTGCAACGGACCGGCTGCGACCTATCCATGCACCCCAGGAGCCCACAATGCAGCCTTTTCACCCCGACCAAGACGCGATCCGCGAGCACGCGAAAAAGAACCTGTCCGACGGCGCCGTGATGGCCGCAGATGCCCGGGAGGCCGCGGAGGTCATCGAGGCGTTGAACGGGTCGCTAGCGACCGAGATCGTTTGCGAGCTGCGCTACCGAGCGCACTTTCACGCCGCCGAGGACCTGGGTGAGGTCAACGTCGCCGCGGAGTTCCTCGAGCACGCGGAGGAGGAGCGCGCACACGGTCAGCTCTTGGCGGCGCGCATCGCCCAGCTCGGGGGTACGCCGGACTTCGACCCGGCCCACCTGCTCGAGCGCAGCCACGCGGCGTATACCTCGCCGGGGACGGTGGCCCAGATGCTCGACGACAACCTCATCGCCGAGCGGATCGCCATCCAGATCTACACCGAGCTGGCGCGCTGGCTCGGCGACAAGGACCCGACCTCGCGGCGGCTCATCGAGGACCTCCTGATGCAGGAGGAGGAGCACGCCGATGACCTCGCCGGGCTCCGCAACAAGCTGATGTCCGGGAAGTAGCGCCGAACGCTGCCCCCCCGACGCCGGTGCCTTCAGCAGCGCCAGCGCGGCCGTGTCGCGAGGCGGGTCAGCCCGCCCGCGTCGCGGCCGCGCCCGCGTCGGGAGGTGCGTCTTCGTTCGCTCGCACCGGCCCGGCGCTCGGTAGTGCGATGCGAAACGTCGTCCCGACGTCCGGGGTGCTGATCACCTCGATGCGCCCCCCGTGCTCGCGCACGATGTCCGAGCAGACGGCCAGGCCCAGCCCCGTGCCTTCGGCGGCGTCCTTCGTGGTGAAAAACGGCGTGAAGATGCGTTGGCGCACCTCCTCGGTCATGCCCTGGCCGTCGTCTTCCACTTCCAAGAGCACGCCGTCGGGGCCATCGGCGGGGCCGAGCGTCGCGGCGGCGGCTGGCCCGATCCGGAACCGCAGGTTCCCCCCGCCCGGCATCGCCTGCACGGCGTTCGTCACGAGGTTGGCGATGACCTGCTCCAGCTCATGCTCGCTGCCGTAGGTCCGCCACGGCCCGCCCTCGGCGATCTCGATGCTGGAGGCCACGCCCGCGCGGTGCATCATGTACCCGAGCAGCTCCACCGCGCCCTTGGCGAGGGTGGCGAGGTCCACGACCCCGCGGCGGCCGGCGTCGCGACGCGCGAACCCCAGCAGGCCGCGAATTTGGTCGGCCATGCGCCGCGACTGACTCTCGATGATCCGCGCGCACTCCACGGCGCTCTCTCCGGTGGCGACGCCTGACGACACCATGTGGGCACGCCCCAACACGACGTTGAGCGGGGTGCCCAGCTCGTGCGCCAGCGACGCCGCGAGCTGGCCCACGACCCGGAGCCGCCCGGCGTGCCGCAACTGGGCCATCGCCGCCACGCGGCGCCGCGTCTCGTCCTCGATGCGCTGGCGGGCGAGCTCGAGCCCGACGGTCATGAGGTTGACGTCGTTGGCCAAGGCCCCGAGATCCTTGGCGCCGCGCACCTTCAACCGCCCGCTCAGGTCGTCGCTGGCGACGCGTCTCAACTGGGCGGTGATCTCGGCCAGTGGCCTGGCCACGAAGATCCGCGTCGCGACGACGATGACGAGGCAGCACACGGCAGCCAGCAGCAGCGCGATGGTCGCGGTGGAGATGAGAATCCCGCGGCTCTCGCGCTTCGCGGCGGCGGCTGAGGACTCGATGCCGAGCACCCCGACGACCTTCCCCGCCGCCACGAGCGGCCGATACACGGCGATGAAGCGATGGGAGCGGTCCACGAAGGGGCCGACACCCTTGCCCCCGAGCAACCGCGACCAGTCCTCCGTGCCGCCGCGGAACTCCTGCGGGGCCGCGCCCGAGGCGGCGAGCCAGGCGACTCGGCCGGGCTCGACCTCGCTGGCGGTGCTCCCGAGCAGCCTCCGCGCCACCCGCTCGCCCTCGGTGTCCAAGGTCTCCGAGAGGGCGGCCGCGAGGAGGTTGACGCGCTCGGTCAGCCGTCGCGCGCGGTCGTGTTCCATGCGCTCCACGGCGACCCTCGCCGACCACGCGCCGTGGACGCCGACCACCAGGAAGATGCTCGCGGTCAACGCCAGCGCCAGCTTCGTCGCCAATCTCATCGTGAACCTCCGGCGCTCTCGCGGCCCCGCGGCAGGCTCATGGCTCGCGCAAGAGCTCGTCGACCGCCTCGACGAGGCGCGCCGAATCGAACGGCTTGTCCAGCACATGCGCCGCGCCCAACTCCAGCGCCTTCGCGTGGGTCTCGCGATCGCCAAAGCTGGTGATGACGATCGTGGGGCGGGCCGCACCCACGTCGGCGAGCCGACGCAGCACCTCCAGCCCGCTCATGAGGGGCATGTGCACGTCGGTCACCAGCACATCGGGCCTCCACCCATCGTCTCGAATGGCGCGAATGACGGCCACCCCGTCTGCGACACCCTTCACGATGTACCCGGCCATCTCCAGATACGCCTCCAGGAGCGCGCGCATGTCCTCGTCATCTTCGGCCAGCAACACGCGGCGAGCCACCGGCGCCTCCCCCGTGACCCCCTTGTGCGTTGCCCCTGGACGGATCATCCCCCCTCCTCATCGTACTGTTTGAGCTTGCGGTAGAGCGTCTTGCGGTCCAACTCCAGCACCTCGCTCGCCCGCGTCCGGTTGCCGCCCACCGCGTCCAGGGCGGCCAGGATGTATCGCCGCTCCATCTCGCGCATGGTGAGCAGCTCGTCGGCGTTCGACGCGTCGATGGGCAATCGGCGCGGCGAGTGATCCCGGACCCGCGGCGGCAGGTCCTCGACCCCGATCTTCTCAAACCGCGTGAGCGCCACCGCCCGCTCGATGCAGTTCTCCAGCTCGCGGACGTTGCCCGGCCAGTGGTAGGCCACCAGCTTGGCGGCCGCGGGGGCCTGAATCCCGACCACCGCGACCCCGTGCCGGGCCGCGAACCGCTCGATGAAGTGCTGCGCCAGCAGCAGCGTGTCGTTTCCGCGGTCGCGCAGCGGCGGCAGCGGCAGGTGCACGACATTGAGCCGGTAATAGAGGTCCTCGCGGAACTCACCCTCCTCGATCATCGCCTCCAGGTCGCGGTGGGTGGACGCGATGATCCGCGTGTCGAAGGGGATCTCGCGCGAGTCGCCCACCGGCCGCACGGTGCGCTCCTGCAGCGCACGCAGCAGCTTCGCCTGCATGGCTGGCGTCATCTCGCCGATCTCGTCGAGCAGCAGCGTCCCGCCGCTGGCCTCCACGAAGAGCCCCTGCCGCGCGCTCTTCGCGTCGGTGAAGGCCCCGCGCGCGTGGCCGAAGAGCTCGCTCTCGAGCAGGGTCTCGGGCAGCGCTGCGCAGTTGATGGCGACGAAGGGCCCGGCGCTGCGGCCGCTCAGCCGGTGAATGGCGCGCGCGATGAGCTCCTTGCCGGTCCCCGTGTCGCCGGTGACCATGACCCCGACGTCGGTCGCCGCGACGCGTCGCACCACGTCGTAGACCTCCGCCATGGCGCGGCTCTCACCGATCATGCCCGAGGGACCTGGCCCCTGCCGCACCGCCGCTCGGAGCGCGACCACCTCGCTGTGCAGGCGCCGGTGCTCGACCGCGCGGCGGACGTGGTGCACCAGCGCGTCCATCTCGACGGGTTTGGTCACGAAGTCGTGAGCGCCCGCGCGGATGGCGTCCACGGCGGCGCCCATGCTCCCGAAGCCCGTGAGGACGATGACGGGCAGATCCGGGCGAATCTCGCGCAGTTGGCCGCACAGGGTGAGGCCGTCGCTGTCACCCAGGTGCAGGTCGGTGACCACCGCGTCAAACACGTCGGTGCCGACCTGCGCGAGCGCTTTGGCGGCGGTCGTGCAGGTGGTGACGTCGAACCCCGAGGCCGACAGGGCCATCTTCACGAGGTCACAGAACTCGGGGTCGTCGTCGACGAAGAGCACGCGCCCCGCCGTGCCCTTGGCGCCGCGTGGGCGGTCGGCGCCCTCTGGGACCTGCGGCGGTGGAGTCATCATCAGGGCTCTCTCCGCTCCGTGGTTGGGGGGGGGGCAGCCGGGGTCGGGCACGCGCTGGCCAAACGCACCGGCGCGGGCGGTGACGTCCCGACCCTTCGCCCATGCGAAAGGCGTGCCAGATGCGAGGATCCATGAAAACAGGAGCTTGGGCAATCGAATCGGCCCTGATGGTGGGGCGTATCGCTCCGCCGTGGCGATTCGCCCCGCGGCGGCGCCCGGCGTTCGTGGCGACCGCCCCGCGGGGTGAGGGCACACGGCGCTTGCCGCCGCCGACGTCCGTGGTATGCGTCCGCCACACTCTCCACGCCCGCCGCGACCCGCGGGCGGACACCCCAAAGGACCGAACACCATGAGATTTGTAGCCTGCGCGCTCTTGGGCGCTGCTCTGATTTCCTCCCCGCTGACCGGCTGCAAGAGCGAGCTGGACGACAAGCCGACCGCCAGGGTCGAGCCCGCCGAGCCCGCGAAGCCCGCGACGCCCGCGAAGCCCGCCGAGCCCGCGAAGCCCGCCGAGCCCGCGAAGCCCGCCGAAGCGGCCGCCCCCGCCGAGGAGGCCAAGCCCGCCGAGGGCGCGCGCTTCGACCTCGACGCGACGAAGAGCAGCCTCGGCTTCGTCGGCGCGAAGATCACCGGCGACCACACATGCAAGGTCAACACGATCCGCGGCTCCGCGGTGCTGGCCGGCGACGCCATCGAGGCGCTCGAGATCGTCGCGGACATGGCCTCCGTCGAGACGGACACCGAGAAGCTGACCGGCCACCTGAAGAGCGCCGACTTCTTCGACGTGGAGCGCTTCCCGACCGCGACCTTCAAGGCGACGGCCTTCGCGCCCTCGACGGAGGCCGGCGCGACCCACACCATCAGCGGCGAGCTGACGCTGCACGGCGTGACCAAGCGGCTGACCTTCCCGGCGACCGTGACGGTCTCGGAGACCGGCGCGACCGGCAGGAGCGAGTTCAAGATCAACCGCAAGGACTTCGGGATCGTCTACCCGGGCAAGCCCGACGACCTGATTCGCGACGAGGTCCTGCTGAAGCTCGACCTCGCGTTTTCTCAGGCGCGGACTGACGAATAGCCGCTCTCTGGCGGGCGCGGTCCCCAGCGGGGCTCGCGCCCGGCCTTGAGGCCAGCCGCCGCCCGCGCCTACTTCTTCTGCACCCTGTAGGCGCCGGCCTTGTACGACTTCGTCATCACCTTCTGCTCCTCAGCGCTCGCCGGCGGGGCGGCGAGCTGGTCGGCCATGTCCGACGCTTGCCCGGCGCTCTCCGACAGCCCACGGCCGGCCGCCCCCAGGGAATCGCCCTTGGTCTTGGCCTTCTCGGTCTCCTGCTGCA
>CAZNZH010000208.1:0-8706 GCA_964577445.1 uncultured Myxococcales bacterium | reverse complement strand
CGCAGGTTCGAATCCTGTCACCCCGACCACCTGGCCCTGCGCTTGAGCCGCGGGCTGCGGCTCGTCGCGCTGGCGGCGGCTCTGTGGGCGGGGCTCGGCGCCGGCTGCGGGCGCTCCGATGAGCCGCCGGTGGCGCCTGCGGGCGGTGAGGCGGCGCCCCCGGCCGTGGCGACGCGGGCCGCCGTGGCGCCGGCGACGGAGGACGCGCTCTTGCGGGCGGCGACCGACGCCATCGCCTCACGGGACCTGCGCGCGCTCCAGCGGACGGCGGCGCCGGAGCTGGCGGCCGATCTCGAGCGGATGTTCGGCAACGGCCCCGAGGCGTTCTGGGCGCGCGGCGATCTGCTGGTGGCCAACGTCAAGAGCGGCATCCAGGTCACCCAGGCCGAAGACGGCGCCACGGGGCGCTGGCGGGTCCTCTTTCAGTTCGGCAACGGCGTCGAGGAGACGATGACCTTCGCGCGCGTCGACGGCGAGCTGCGCATCGATCAACTCTGACGGCAGCGCTGACGAGCCCGCGCAGGCCGCGGGTCAGTTCCCGGCGATGGTCATCGAGGCGACCCGAAGGCTCGGGGCCGAACACGAGCGCGAGGGGTGTCGGTCGTCGGCGATGCCGTCGATGGTGAGCCACATCCTCTGAAGGGTCGAGGCGATGGTGAGCTCGTGGACCGGATAGGCCAGCTCGCCGTCTTCGATCCACAGGCCCGCGGCGCCCTGGCTGTAGTCCCCGGTCACGCCGTTGACGCCGAAGCCGAAGAGCTCCGTGACGAAGAGGCCGCGGGGCGTGCCGGCGATCAGCTCGCCCAAGCTCTGGCTGCCGTTGGCCATTCGGAAGTTCGACGCGCCCGGGCTGGGGCTGCCGCCGAGACCTCGCCGCGCGTGGCGGGTGGTCTGCAGGCCGAGCTTGCGCGCGGTGTAGCTGTCGAGCAGCCAGGACCGCAGCACGCCCTCGGTGACCACCTCGAGTCGCCGGGTCGCGAGGCCCTCGCCGTCGAAGGCGCGCGAGCCGGCGCCGCGCACGATACAGGGGTCGTCGACGATACAGACCTCCGCGGCCGCGATCTGGGTGCCCATGGCGTCTTGGAGCCAGCTCGATTTCCGATAGATCGACCCACCGTTGACGGCCGACCCGATGCTGCCGAGCAGCCGGCTGGCCACGGTCGCCTCGAAGATCACCGGGACCTGACAGGTGTCCGGCTTGCGCGCGCCGAGGCGCCGTAGGGTGCGGCGCGCCGCCTCGCGCCCGACCGCTTCGGGCGTCTCGAGATCCTCGAGGTGCCGCGCGTGGGTGTACCAATAGTCGCGCTGCATCAGGCCGCCGGCCTCGGCGACCGGCGTCGTCGAGAGGCTCGCCGAGCCCGCGCGCCGCGTGCGGTAGAGCCCGCGGCTGTCCAGCATGTGCAGCTCCGAGCTGCCCCAGGCCATCTCAGCGCCCTCGGAGTTGGTGATGCGCGGGTCCATCGCGCGCGCGGCGTCTTCGGCGGCGCGGGCGAGCTCGACGGCGCGATCGGCGTCGAGCTCGTCGAGCCGCGGGTCGTAGAGGTCCAAGCCGGTCGCCGGCGCCTCGGCGCTCAGCGACTCGTCAGCCAGCCCCGAGTAGGGATCCGCGGCGATGACCCGCGCGGCGTCGCAGGTCCGCGCCACCAGCTCGCGCAGCCGCGCCTCGTCGAGATCGCTGGAGCTGGTCGTCGCGCTGCGGTCGCCCACAAACACGCGAATTCCCACGCCTTTGCCCAGGCTCTGCTTGACCTGCTCGGTCTCGCCCATCCGCACGCGCACCTGGGTGGAGCTGCCCTCGGAGAACATCGCGTCCGCCGCGGTGGCACCCCGCGCCTTCGCCTCCGCCAGCACCAACTCCAGCCAGCGGCGCGGGTCCCGGCCCTCGCCCCCCTTCGCGATCTCGCTCACGTGCTCACCCCACCCACCGTCAGTCGATCGATGCGAATCGTCGGCATCCCCACACCCACCGGCACCGACTGCCCGTCCTTGCCGCAGGTGCCCACGCCGCGGTCCAGCGCGAGGTCATGCCCCACCGCGCTCACCCGCGTCAAAACGTCGGGGCCGTTGCCGATAAAGGTCGCGCCCTTCACCGGCACCGTCAGCTCGCCGTCCTCGATGAGCCACGCCTCCGAGCCGCTGAAGACGAACTTCCCGCTGGTGATATCGACCTGCCCGCCGCCGAACGCCACCGCGTAGATGCCGCGCTTGACGCTGCGGATGATGTCCTCGGGCGCGTCGCGGCCCGCCAGCATGAACGTGTTGGTCATGCGCGGCATGGGCACGCTGGCGTAGGACTCCCGCCGCCCGTTGCCCGTCTCGGCCATCCCCATCAGCCGCGCGTTCAGCCGGTCCTGCATGTAGCCGCGCAGGATGCCGTCCTCGATGAGCACCGTGCGCTGCGTCGGGTTGCCCTCGTCGTCGACGTTCAGGCTGCCGCGCCGCCCCATCAGCGTCCCGTCGTCGACGACGGTCACCAGCGGGCTCGCCACCTGCTTGCCCAGCAGCCCCGCAAACGCGCTGGTGCGCTTGCGGTTGAAGTCGCCCTCGAGCCCGTGGCCGATCGCCTCGTGCAGCAGGATCCCCGGCCACCCCGGCCCCAGCACCACGTCCATCTCGCCGGCCGGTGAGTCCACCGCCGACAGGTTCAGCACCGCGCGGTTGGCGGCCTCCTCGACCAGCGCCAGCCAGTGCTCCTCGCGGCCCAGGGTCTCGAAGTCAAAGCGCCCGCCGCCGCCAGCGCTGCCCACCTGGCGGTTTTTCCCGTCCACGGCGATGCACGAGATGTTGAGCCGCACCAGCGGGCGCTCGTCCACCACGACCCGCCCGTCGGCGCGCACCACCGCCACCTGGCGCAGCTCGCACGAGACGTTGGCGAAGACCTGCTCGATGCGCGGGTCGATGGCGCGTGCGCGGGCGTCCATCGCCTCCAGGAGCGCGAGCTTGTCCTGAAGCCCGGCGTCCACCGCCTGGTGCGTCACCGGGTACAGATTGTGAGCCGCGGCCTGAGCCCCCAGGGCGACCGAGCGCTCGTCGCGACCGTCGCGGGCGATGGCGCGGGCCGCTCGCGCCGCGTCGAGGAGCCGCGCGCCGTCGATGGCGTCGGAGTGCGCGTACCCGGTGCGGTCGCCCGACACCGCCCGCACGCCGACGCCCTGATGCACCGAGCGCGACGCCTTCTTGACCTCGCCCTCCTCGAGCGCCAGCGACTCGCTGGTCACGTGCTCGAAGTAGAGGTCCGCGTCGTCGACATCGCGGCCCAGGATCTCCCCGAGCGCCCGCGCCACCATGGGTTCGTCGACTCCGAATCGGTCCAGCGCGCCCATCGGCTCTCCTCCCGGTCTGGGCCGACTCGCGCCGGCCTCATTGCGCGCAGCGCGCGCACCCCGATTGCGCTGCCCCCGCGACTTGCGCAACCTAGTGCACGGCGCGAGTGGGCGCCAGCGACGGACGAGGGGTTGTGCCATGAGCGCGGACGGCGAGCGGCCGATGGTGTGCGTGTCCACGCGCAACAAGCACAAGTTGCAGGAGCTGTCGGCCCTGCTGGCCCCCCTGTCGCTCAGCGTGGCATCCGCGGCCGATCTCGGCGTCCCCGAGGTCGACGAGACCGGGCAGACCTTCGCGGCGAACGCGCTGCTCAAGGCCGCCGCGGCCTTCCGCGCCACCGGGCTCCCGTGCCTCGCCGACGACTCGGGGCTGGCCGTGGACGCGCTCGGCGGCGCGCCGGGGGTTCACAGCGCGCGCTACGCCGGGCCCGCCGCCACCGACGCCGACAACAACCGGCTCCTGCTCGAGCGCCTCGCCGGACTCCCGGAGGCCCAGCGCGGCGCCGCCTTTCACTGCGCGCTCGCGCTGCTGGTCCCGAGCGAGCAAGCCCAGGCCCTCGCGGCTGCGGCGAGCAGCGCCGGCGACGTCCCGGCCGGCGCCACCTACTTCGCCATCTCAGGCGCGGTCAGCGGCCGCATCCTGACCGAGCCGCGCGGCGACGGCGGCTTCGGCTACGACCCCTATTTCTTTCACCCCCCGACCGGCCTCACGTTCGCCCAGTTGGGAGCAGCCGAAAAGAACGCCGTCAGCCACCGCGCCCGCGCGTTCGCCAGCCTCCACGCCACCCTCGCCGCGCTGTGGCCGCCTCGCCTTCCTTAGCGTTGAGGTCAGGGTTGATGTCGCCCGGTCGGCGCGCGTCGCGGACCGACCGGTCGCTATCGGGGCTAGCGCGGCTCGAAGCGAAACGGCCAGTTGACCGTGCACACGCCGCCGTCGGGCTTGTCGAACGACGCCTTCTTCACGCTGTCCACCAGACAGGCCTCGACCGCGGCGTCCTTGAGCGTGGAGCTGATGATCTTCGGCTCGCCCGACACCTTGCCGTCGAGCCCGATGACGAATCGCATCTCCACGCGGCCCTGAAGATCGGGCTTCCCGCGCAGCTCGCGCTCGTAGCAGAACCGGAACGAGGCCTTCCGGACCGCCATGCCGTTTTGGATGCTCCGCTTGTCACAGAAGCCCGCGGCGGCCTCCGCGGCGGGCGTGCTCGGGCGCGCCTTCACGTTGCCGGCCGGGCTGCCGCTCAAGCCGCGCGCGTCAGGCAGCGCGATGCTCGAAAACGCGACGGCCACGCCGGTCGGGCAGCTCGCGGCTTGGCGGCGCAGCCGGTCGTACGCCTCGCCGCCGCAGGACGCGCCCGGCCAGATGGCGGCGGGCTCCTCGAGGGCCTCGCCCGGCCGCGTCTGGAAGCCATCGACGACCCGGAGCACGTCCGCCGCCGCCGCGCCGTCGCCAGCCACCACATGCACCACGGGGCCGGCGCCGCTGCGGGTCAAAAACCAGCCGATCGCCTCGACGGCGTTGGCGGCGCCCACCGCGCCCAAGCGCCCATCCGCGGCCCCCGTGACCGTGAGCTTCGCGACGTCGATGCCCTTGTACGAAGGGATCGCGCCCGGCGGGAGTGGCTTGTCCGCGTCCCCGACCCGCGGCGCCTCTTCGTCGTCCCCGGCCGGCGCCCACACCTCGACCGTGCCCCCTTTGACCACCGCGATGACGGGGCGATGAAACCCCACCGGCAGCAGCGTCTCGAGGTCCGCCGGCGCGCCGCGCACCAGCAGGGGCAGCACCCGCCCTACGCTCTGGGTCTTCTCAAGAAAGAACCGCGTGACGCCGGCCGCTCGGAGCGCATCGATGGTGCGGACGACGGCCGGAGCGGACGCCTCCGCGTCGACGACCAGCGACACCGCGCGGCCGGATTCCTCAGGCAGCATCAAGGGTTTTGGCAGGACTTGCGTGCCGAGCGCCGCCTCGGCGTTGGCGATCTCCGTGATGACGGAGCTCACCTGGGTCATGGCGCCCGTGGTGGGGTCCGGGATCGCGGCCAGAAGATCGGGCAGGCTGAGCACGACGCGCCCGCCCGAGGGCAGCCCGACCTCGACGCTCTTCGACACCAGCCCGCCCGCGTCGACGCTGACGATGGGGCGTAACCCAGCCCGCACCCCCTCGGGCCCGACGCTGACCACGCCCAGCGGCAGCGCGGCCACGCTGAGCCCGTCCTTGTTCAGGCCGTCGATCGACGCCAAGACGGTGCGGTCGGCCGCGGCCACCTGGGCCAGCGGCGCATCCACCACGACGACCGGCAGCACCCACGGCGTCGCCAGGCGCGACTTGAGCGTCGCCATCTGCCGGCCGACCAACCCCGCCAGGGGCCCGGCCGGCACCTCCAGCGCGCTGAGACGCGCCGCCTCCCGGAGCAGCCCGATGAGCGGCGGGTTCGCAGACCAGAGCAACGGCGGCTCGCCCTCGCCGCCGCGGGTGCCAAGCTCGGCGCAGGTGGACAGCGCCTGGACTTGGGCGGACGGCGAGCTCGCGGAGGCCCCGGCGTCGATCGCGGTGTCGCAGATGATCCCGCCGCGGTTGCTGTCGTTGAGCAGCAGGCCGCTGATGCGGTCTGGCGTCACGTGGTGCAGGTCCGCGCAGCGAGCGCAGACCAAGCGGCCCGCCGTGCGCAGCGCCATCTCGTAGCCGAACTCGCCCGGCAGGGTGCTCAGGGCGTCCAGCGCCGAGAGCAAGCGACCGCCCGCCACCGCCCGCAGCGCCGTCGCCTCCGGTCGCGACTCGCCCATCAGCTTCTGAAGCGAGGCGCGGTCGAGCCGGACGTCCTTCACGTCCGGGTCGAGCCCCAGCATGGCCGCGGCGACCTCGCGCACCGGCCCCGCGTCCTTCGCGCCGCCGGCCTCCGCTTGCTCGAGCGCCGCCAGCGCCGCGCGGAGGATCTTCTCCGTGTTCGCGCCGCGGCCGTCCAGGACCTGCCAAGCCGCCGGCGTATCCAGCGCGGTCGCCGCGCCGATGGCCAGCACGTCGAGGGTCGCCCCTGTGACCAACGCCGCCGGAGCGTCGGGGTGGTCAGGGTGCTCGGCAGCCCAACGACCGATCTCCGTCGCCTCGCGCGCCAGGCCAGACAGCTCGTCCACGCCCGCCACCGTCGCGCTGGCGAGCCGCTGCGCGTCGGCGAGCGGCGATGGATCCGGGACCGCGGCGCCCGAGACCTCGGCACGGACGCCGGCGCTCGGCGCTGAGCTGGCCGGCGCGGGCGGCGCCTGTGTCGAGCAGCCGGCGTTCGCCGTCGCGCTCAGCGCCCCGATCACCGCCGTGACCCACCACGATCGCCACCCCGCCCGCCGCTGTCTGACCCTCACCATATCGCGCCCCCATGTGGCCCCGCGCGGGCCGCTCGCCCACCCGGAGATCACGCCCTCTCGCTGAGCCTTCGCCCATACAAGCGTGTTCAGCGTTCGGCAATTCCTCGTCGCTTGCTGTGACCGCTTCCTATCACGACAATGCGCGCCATGATCGACCACTTCACCGCTCTCGACGCGACGCTCTGCGTCGGCAGCCACCCTCACGCGCCCGAGCATTTCACCCAGCTCGCCTCCGAGCACGGCGTTCGCGCGGTCGTCAGCCTCCAGAGCGACGCCGATCTCGCGTCCCGCGGCCTGTCCTGGGACATGGTCTGGCAGCTCTGGACCCGGCTGGGCGTCCAAGCGACGCGCGTCCCCATCACCGATTTTGATCAGGCCGATCTCGGGCGGCGCATCGACACCGCGGTCGCCGCGGTCGCGGGGTATGTCGCGGCCGACCGCCTCACCTTCGTCCACTGTAACGCCGGGCTGAACCGCTCTCCGTCCACGATCATCGCCTACCTCGCCCTGCACCGGCAGATGCCGCTGGACGCCGCGACCGCGTGGGTGCTCGAGCGGCATCGCGCGATGCCCTACCAAGATGTCCTGACCCGATGGGCGCGCGGACACGGGCTGCCCCTGACGTCGGAGTCGCCGCCGGGCTGAAGGGCCGGCCCGCTTTCGGCGGCGAGAGCCGGCCGCGGGGTCACGCGGCGAGACGCGGCAGCAGCGCGAGCGCGAACTCGCGGCGCGGCGGCTTCGGGCCGGCCGCCAGCAGGTGCGCGACGATGGCGACGGCGTGGGGGCTGCGCTGATCGACGAGGCAGCGGGCCGCCCGCTCGAGGGCGGGCTCGCCGCCTTCCCGCAGCAGGGAGCGCAGGTGGCGCTTCAGCATCCGCGCGGCGTCCTCGGCGTCGGCGGCGGCGAGGATCGCGCGGATGGCTTCGGTCTCGATGGCGTCGCGCTCGTCATCGGAGAGCTCGAGCGCGAGTGGGTCGGCGGGCTGACCTCCGCGCGCGCCCAGGGCCCAAAGTCCTCGCAACCAGCGCCGCCAGCGGCCACGGACGGGCTCGTCTCCGCGCGTCCGCGGACGCCTGGCGGCTTCGAACACCTCGAGCACCTGCACGGCCATGGCCGCGTCCGTCGACGGCGCGCCCGCGGCGGCCAGCAGGCGCTGGGCCGCCAGTTGGGGCGAGCTGGCCCGGGCGAGCGCGCCGACGTCCCGCGGTAGATTCTGCGCCGTGGCCCGCGAGGCCAAGACGAGGCGGTCGCCGGCCTCCAAGCGCAGCCGCGCGTGGAGCAGGGTGAGAGCCCGCGGCGCCCCGTCGGCGTCTGGGTTTTCGGATGGCACCGCGCCGTCCGGTGAACAGGTCTCGATGGGGCTGGCCACGTCGCCGCGGATGACCCAGAGCGCGCCGTCCCCCACCCGGACGAGCCACAGGCCGCGGGGCTCGAACACCATCGCCGTGACCTCCACCGGGTCCAGGTCGTCGGCGCCCACGACCCCAGCCTCTCGGCGCGCGCGGCGGGCGGCGGAGACGGCGGCGAGCACCGCCCGGCGAAGGCGCGTCTTGAGGTCGGGCGCGGCCCGGTCGTCGCGGTAGGTGCACAGCAGGGCGTTCGCGGCGGCCTGGGCCACCGCGGCGGCGGCGGCCGGGGTGCGGCTGCCGTCGGTGATCGCCACCAGGTGCGCGGATCCGAAGCCCCCGTACGCGGTGGCGGTCGTCGTGCGCGATCCGACACCGGCGGCGGTCGCCTGACCTACGCGCACGACCGACTCCGACATCCTGAGACCTCCGTGGCGGCTGCGCGAGTGCACGCGCTTTGAAGCGGAGGGTCGCGTGGCCGCGGTGGGCTTGTCGAGGCCTGATGCACCGCCATGACGAGGCGGTGAGGGGATCGACACCGCAGGGCGACTCAGCTAAACCCTGGGGCGTCCCGCGCACACGACGCGGGACCAGGGGGCGAGGCGGATGCGATCCGACGGAGCGCGGTCGACGGGGCGAAGCTGGGAGATGGCGATCGCGCTGTGCTGTCTTGTGGC